>JAMCVK010000013.1 GCA_023475225.1 Chloroflexota bacterium | reverse complement strand
CATCGCTCACCCACCAGCCCTACACCTCTATAAACCATTTTCAGCATGAGTCCCCCAGCTACACCAATCCAGATGGCGAAGATAAGATAGGACGGAATAAGATAATCGGTGATCACCGGAGCACGGTAGGTAAGCCCAACGATCACATTCGAGAGAAAGGTTAGCCCCAGTAGCACCATCAGCCGAGGTCTCCAGCACAAGGTCACGGCTATCCCCAGCAGACCAAGGACCAGGCCAGGTAGACTGTATTGAGCCAGGAGTAGCTCACGAAGGAGGTCCAAACGTTGGGGCAAATCCGACCAACCGAAATAAAACATATCGCCCCGAAAGCCCTGCGCTGAGACGAGCTCCCAGAACCGTCCCAGGGTAGTAGGGTGGGCCGGATCAAACGGGGTTCCCATAGCGCTACGCACGGGCAGATATAAATAAACCAGCAAGGGCGCCAAGAAGAGCGCGGCCAAGCGCCCTAGCTTTCCAGGATCAAGGAACAGCTTGGGCTCAACGAGCAGGATGAAGAACAGGAAGGGTAAGGCGAAGCTTCCTAGAGAGATATGGTGCGTGAGACCGAGACCAAAGGCGAAGGCAAAAGCCCCCAGCCAGCGAAACTCTCTGCTCCTCAACCATAGACAAAGCATATAAACAGCGATGGCCACCAGAAGCCCGCTCAGACTGCGTACTGCCGCAACGGTAGCCTGCGACCACCAAGTAGCTGAGACCGCAAAGACCATCGCGGCTAATATCGCGGGTATCTCTCGCCACAAGGGAGACTGTCCAATAAGGGCGAACGGGCCATCACCCCCTTTGGAGCACCCGACAGGTAGTACATTCAGAGTAATCAAGTATACGAACGGGACGGTCGAGGCAGCGAAGAAGGCCGACATCATGTTCAGGCGATAAGCGACGTTGCCGACAGGGATGAAACTAAAGAGCTTACCCAGCAGAGTGTAAAGAGGGTAGCCAGGCGGGTGAGCGATGCCTAGGACGTAGGACACAAACTGAAACTCCCCACTGTCGCCCCCTAACACAGAGGGGGCCAAGGTCCGCCAGTACAGGGCAAAGGATAGCACGAAAAGGATGGCCGGCAAAGCTATCGCCTTGCCCACACGCCCTCCCCAGGAAGAGGCAGCTCTGCTTGCTGACCCATAAGACGGGCGAATAATAAGATCGAACTGAAGCAACAGCATCAGGGCAACAGACCAGGCAAGTAAAGTTGAGGCCAGCGATATGTCCGGCCAGGGTTGTACAATGTAAACCAGGAGTAACAGGGTTGACGGATAAACGGCTGCTCCAAGACGTCGTGCAGCCGACGAGGAGAGTCCCTGGCAATGAGACAACAACCAGGACTGGCCGAGCCAAAGTAGCGTGGCCGCTATCCCCCCCAGGATGGATATCCCCACGGCCAGGGCGATGACCGACGACAAAGGAAGGACTGTCCTGGAGATTTCCAGACTATATCTGGTGAGAAATAAGCCCAGGATGACCCCAGATAATAAGACAAGTATTATTGATCCTGCTTCCTGTCTGATGGGATTCCAGACGCTTTGCCGAAGGTTCACCAGCGTACTCCCAAGGCCAAGGGCACTTTGCGACAACAGCGCCAATTATAACACGGATGATAAACACCTTTAGCCTTTAGAGAGTGCTAAACCACTGTTAGGAATGTTTGAAAAGTGAACTCCTTAACGATTCAAAAGTGGACTCTAGGGAACTCCTTTAGCGGGTAAGTGACAGATTGTACCATCCGGTTTTCCCACCATATGTGAACCTCGATTAGGCCTCGTTCCACCTCAGGAACAAGGTGAATCTCAACCTCCTCCCGGAGGGGCACTGGTGCACGGCTATCTCATGGTTGAATAGATAAATCCTCCGATAGCCATTGACCATCCTTCTCTCCCGCAGGCAGAAGACATCTTTAGGTGAGGTATATGGCTTGGGTAAGACAAAGGGCCTAAACAGGCTGTTTCCCTCCTTCCTGGCTTTCTCAAAGCGAATGCTCGGTATCTCCCCAGTAGTAGAATGAACCTGATGATTATTGTAGCGGTCGACTTCTTCTTTTAAGACCGGGCGAACTTCCTCGATGGTCGTTAGCTTCTCTATAGCACAGGTTCTGACAATCCTGTCCTGCAGCCAACGATAAGGTCTTTCCACCCTCCCTTTTGCTTGGGGGGAAAGAGCGTAGATAACATCTATCCCTAATATCCTCATTACCTGCCTCCATTGGGGGTCGGCTTCAGTAGGGGCGAGGTCACCTCGCCCCTACTGAAAGACTGTCTCTCCCCTGGACGAAACGGAACACCCTTAGTGAATCAACATAATAGCGCAGAGGGATTCCGTAGCTAAGCATTAAGGTTTCAGCGGCTTTGATATGAGCCCAGGTTGTTTCCTGTTCAAATAGGTCAGCATAGAGGATCTTCCGGCTAAAATCATCCAGGGAGGTAATTAAAACCCACCTCTCTTTGGTGAAAGGAGACCAGCAGTGATGGGAGGCATCATGTTGAATTAAAGCACCGATAGCGGTAGTGACTACTTCACGGTCGTGTGTCTTCTTTCTTGGATGAAGATGGTAGCAACCTGAGCTTTTAGCTAGATCAATGATGGTAGGCAAGGATACTATGACTCCATGCTTAATTAAACGATCCCTAATAGCAGAGTAGTTGTAGGTGGTGATGGGCAAACTGGGCTCCTCGATTAACCCTTTCTCCAAGATTAACTCGCTCTTAATCTCCCTTTCGGCAGAAGCAGGAAGCCTGGTAGGGGTGGTTCTCTGATAAGTAAGAGCAAATTTATCGGGATCATGACGATATTGCTTTAGGAGAGCAAAGAATCTGGTTTTGCTGATCCCCAAGGTCCCCTCCACTGCTGACCTATCCAATGTCCCTTGGCAGTATCCTTTCAGTAGAACCTTTACCTGCTCGCCAGTGAACCGTTTATGTATCTGATCCATATATTCCTCCTTTCAGGGAGGACGTACCATTTAGAGTTCACTTTTCAGGTTTAAACGGTTCACTTTTCAGCCTTAAACAGTTCACTTTTGAAGTTTAAATACAAACGAGCACAAGTACTTGACAAGTGGGAGGGCAGTGATATAACGTTAATAACAAGAAGTGGAGGCAGCTGATGAATCCACCCCTCGAGCCAAGGCCGCTACCCTCCCTGCGCATCTCAGGGGTCGTCCTCAACAAGCCCCAGCTCATCGAGGCCCTGCGCCTCTACATCCCCAACCTCAGCGACTTCCAGGTCCTCGATGAGGGGGAACGCTTCTACCTCGCCCTTAGGTTTGATGCCTTCCCAGAAGAGGATGCCCGGCCGTAGGGACTTGTCGGTTCGCCTCACTTATATGAAAGGAGCGTGAGCGATGGCCACCTTCAATGAGGATGTCCTGATTAGCGATGACTATACGCTTACTGTCGGCGGAAAGATCTACCTGAATGGGCGGGTGCTCTCCCGCAATAGCGATGGGGATTACCTCTCCCTTTTAGGAAGCGTTACGACAGATGGCAGCCACCTCAACATCTATGGCTCAGCTAATCCCTCCTCTCCCAACGCCATCGAGAACGTGGTCCGTTCGGGTGGCCGCTGGTACATCTGGGCTGGGGCATACGTGGCCGTCGTTGATACCTCAGGGAGGCTGGCCGTGGGCTATGGGGGGACGAGCATCCCTGCTCTGAGCGACCCCTTGAACGTCTATGGCTTTGGCACGGCGCGGGTGGCCTGGGTGGATGCTGGGGGCAATCTCACCGTGGCGGGGAACCTGGTGATGCAAAATTGGGCCAAGTATGTGGGAGTGCCCGACAGCACCAGGCTGGAATTCACCAGCAGCACAGGTGGGAAGTTCTATGGGCGTCTGACGCTGACGGGCGATCTGCTCATCGACACCTGGGGGAGTTATGTGGGTGTGCCCAGCAACGTTCGGCTGGTCTTCAACAAGGACTTATTGAGCCTTTATGGTGGGGTGGGCAACAACCCGCTGACGCTGAATGCTGCTGGGGATCTGAGCATAAGCGGTCGGGTGACTGTGGGTGGGCGAGAGGCGATCAACAGTAGCGGGGCCTGCCTGTACGTTTGAGGATGGATGACCGTGAAGGACGACTAAGTGAAAGCAGCCCAGTTTTGCTATCGCCTCGCTGCAGCAAACGATCAATAAGGCGTAGCCGGTCTATCGGGCTCCAGATCAGTAAACTGTCTTGGAGGATGAGCTATGGCCACCTCGTGGACTAATCCCATCGCCCCTGGCAGCCCCGTAAGGGCCTTTGATATCCAGGAGGTCATCAATGCCATTAACAGCAATCGGAGCGCTGCTGGGTTGCCATCCTTTCCGTGGACTGACCCCACGGTTTTGGCTGGTACACCGGTCAAGGCCGTGCACTTCACGGAGATGCGCGCCGCTACACAGGATCTTTGGAACAAGAAAGGCATGGGGCGGATCACCCCCTGGCGGGCCTACGGCCTTGACACACCGGGACAAGAACCAGGACCTGGTAAGCCCATCTATGCCCAAGATTTGCTGGACGTGCGCCGCTGGCTGAACCAGTACGAGGATGCGCCAGCCACGGTGACCGTGAAAACGCTCAAGGGCATGCATATGCCTGCGGGAGGGGGGAGCCAGTTTCGGCAGGTGGATGCCTGGGCCTTGGAGGAGGCCGTTCCCTCCTTTGGGATGCTGGTGGCCCTCAGTCAGGACCAGGACCTGGATGCCTCCTACCAGACGCAGAGCGGCAACAGCGTCAGCATGGCCACAGTCATGAACTGGTATGCCAATAACCGTGGCACCGAGCTCTTCGTCCGGTTGTACCCTGGACCGGGACCAGTGCCACCCAGTGGAGGAAGCTATATCCAGAAGACCTTTTCTCAGGTTGTGGACGACATCGTGGCTCTGCGAAATGCAAGGGGGACAAACTTCCGGCGAATCATCCCGGGCAACGAGCCGAATCTAGAATGGCCCGCCTCTGGCACTTACCACGACTCGGCAGGTAACACTATTAGCTGGACTGACCGTTACCAGGCTAATTTCTACAAGGCTATGAATGCCTACTATAAGGAGATCCTCGATGAGCTTAATAGGAGGAAGGCGAATGGTCAAGCACCAATCGATATAGAGCTCTACTATCCCCCTATGTCCCAGAGTAGAGGCGCCGAGGGCAAGGAGCGTTACTGTGATAATGGCGAAACCCGGGACAGGTTGATAGAGGGCCAGCCAGGCTACAATTATCTTCAGGAATCCATCGAACTGTATGGCCGTTTCACCTGGCATAATTATTTCTTCTCCTGGCATGCCGCCGAGGGCTGCGTTGCCAACTATTTCCCTCAATGGCTCAAAGATGACTTGTATGTGGCGGGCTTCCCCAGCCGCATCACCGAGTGCGGCTGGTGGCCTGATGACAGGGAACATCGAGATCGGGATAGTGGTGCCGGAACATACCTCCAATATGACTGTGATGATGCGAATCCGGTCTCAGCATCCGAAGGCACTTACCCCCAGGATTTGATCTGGTTCATTACCCAAAGCCGCGCTGGGAATCTGCCGCCAGCTAGTGGCGTGGCCGTCTGGCTCTTGAGCACCCTTGATCCGAAATTTGATCGCCATGTGGCGGTCCGGGATGCTCAACGCCCCTGGTATCAGAGTTTCAAACTATGGCAGCCGTAGGGGGTGGGCTATGCGCCTTGTTAAACTTTTCGTAGTTATCGTCACCGTTCTTGTGGCATCGATACCGTCCTCGCATGCGCAGGTTTTCCCTCAACCTGACGCCCGTATTGAGCAGGCACAGGTTCGCCCTGAGATTGATGCCCGAATCGAGATCGTCTGGCCGCACGACCTGGCAGGCAATCCGGTGCCGTTGACCCAGGCCGATAGAGCCAATGTCAGGGTCTACCTCTTTGAGCGGGGCACCCGAAATGCCTTCTGTCCAGATGAAGTAGGGGGAGTAAGCGTTACCCTTACGATTGCTACAAACAACGAGGTCGCATCATATCTCAAACTACCGAGCGGGGGCAGTGCAAGCCGGGTGACGCAGGGCAATATATCCTTCTTTGCGTGGGACTTCAACGACGTCGACGTGAGCGCGGCCCGTAACCCAGAGAATCGGCTCTATTTTATCGTGCGCGATTTCGTGTCGGTGCCACCCTCGAAAACTCTGGTTGGGGGGAAGGTCCCTGGATATCTTAACGTAAACAGCAACGTGTGGGCCCAT
>JAMCVK010000012.1 GCA_023475225.1 Chloroflexota bacterium | reverse complement strand
GGCTCTCTTTTTGACCAGTCCTGGGGCAAGAAGTTATCCACATGTGGATACCCCTCCCCCATACCCCCTCCCCACTACTACTTATCAACATCCTCTAACTGTCACGGAGGCATCTGAACGCAATCAGTTCATTGCCAAGGAGACGTCCAAGATTTTGCAGTTGCGTCAATGAAGATTCATAAAAAGATTTGACGCCTTACAGGTGATGGGGAATGAAAGCCTGGGCAGAGCCTGCCGCAGGCTGAGAGGTTTCACCTTCAGCATTCCCCTCCATCAAGTATCCTGGGTCTCTTGGCATCATAGTTGGTGCTATAATACTTGCGGCACAGCATGACTGAGATTAAGGGATGATATGCCTGTCCGACAGAGATACCGGTTGTCGATAGTGTTTCTCTCTACCCTACTATTGTGGCAATCCGTTGCTTGCGGGCCCTCTGTTCCTCCACCTCGTATCCCTCATGAGGTGACGAAAGAACCCTGTGTGCTCTGTCACCGTGAGGGGAAGGGTGGAGCGCCCAAGCAGAAACATGCCGACCGAGGCAGTTGCCTGAACTGTCACGTGCCAGCGCGCTGAGGGGACGATGGGGGAAACAACTTGCCAGGTCTATTCTTGGCGTGATCGCGGTTAGTCTTTAGCTGCCTATATCACCGGTTTCGTAAAGGATAAGGCTGGCTGCCACGATGGCCGCTGTCTCGGCTCTTAGGATCCGTAGTCCTAAGCTTACAGGCTTGATGTTATATGATCGTGCCTTCTCCACTTCAGCGGCAGAGAAGCCCCCCTCCGGCCCAATAAAGAGATTCACTGAGAAGGGCCATTCAATTTTTCTTGGTGAATGTTGATCATCTTTTGCGCCTTCCCTATGCATAGCCTCCCATATCCTATCGCTCGATAGCTCATGCAGTGCGGCCTTAATGCTTAAGGCCTCCTGGCTCTCCCAGGCGAGTAATGAAATTCCCCTAGCCTGTTTACAGGCCTGAGCGAAAAGCATTGGTGGGTGCAATACAGGTATCTTCCCACGTCTGGCCTGTTCGGCAGCTTCTACAATGATTCTCTGCCAACGCCCCATTTTCAGTTCACTCACCTCGCGGACCTCAGCGATTATTGATCGTTCACATATGATAGGAACAAAGGCGACAACTCCAATCTCGGTGCATTTTTGCAAAGCGAACTCAAACCTGTTCGTTCGAAGAAGTCCCTGGAATACAGTTATCTTGGTTCTGGGCTCCGAGGTGACCAGGCTCTTCTTTTCAACGGAACCGATTATCTGCTCGGGGCTGACTGATTTGATAACGACCTGATACTGCCAGCCAGAGTTATCCAGTAATAACAAACGGTCACCCATTCCCAAGCGTAGAACATCAACTATCTGGTGGACGAGTGGCCCAGTGATGACCGCCGTGGCTCTATTAAATACTTGGGGGGAGACAAAGAAGCGGTGCATTTAAGCTGATTTCTGCCCAACAAGGGCTATCCAGTCGTCTTGTTGTCGCTTATGAATGATGTTGATTCCAACCTGCCGAAGCACAGCGCAGACCCTCTCGGCTTGATCCTGAATGATGCCGCTGCTGATAAGGATGCCCTCACTTCTAAGGCATAGGGCGATGTTCTCAGCCGATGCCATTATCACCTTAGCCGTTATATTAGCCAGGATGAGATCGAAGACGAGAGGGGCATCCCTGATCTTACCATTAAGCAGGTCAGATAGAGTGCCCAAGAATATGGTTACGATGCCCTCCAGGTTATTCAGGTGAACGTTATTCCAGGCAGACTGTATAGCCACTTCATCGACGTCGAGAGCTACCACGTGGGATGCGCCCAATTTTGCCGCAGCGATACCCAGAATCCCGGATCCTGTACCAAAATCGAGCACGTAAGTCGACGGTTTGATCCAATTTTCCATCTCAAGTAAGCATAGTCGTGTTGAAGGATGAAGCCCAGTGCCGAAAGCCATACCTGGATCAAGAACCACAATGATTTCCCCAGGGCGCGCTTGGTAGTCGCGCCAGGAAGGCTTGATGACAAGGCGTGTGCCGGTATGTTGAACCTGATAATGCTCTTTCCAAGCGGTAGACCAATCCTCTTCAGCGAGGATCTTGGAGCGCAAGGGGCCGATATTGCCGAGGAAATGAAGATGCCAGAGGGACTCTTCCACCTTCTGTTTTACAATTTGGGAGTCTTCATCGATCGGCAAATAACCCTTGATCGTGATGGGGCCCTCAAGGTTGGCGTGGATCAATTCTCCATCATTTGGCGAAGCGACCTCTTGTTCGATAACCACGCCACCGTAGGTGAAGTGTTGTAGAAGCTCGGCGACCACCTCCACAGACTCGGTATCAACCTCGATGGCTAGTTCGAGCCAATTCATAAAGCAATCCGATCAATCGGGGGCGAAGACATCTTTTACTTTGTGGAAGAACCCCTTTCCATCCTGAGGGGTGACTGGCGTACCAAATGTCTGAGACAACTCAAGCAGAATCTCTTTTTGTTTCTGGGTCAGCTCTGTTGGAATAACAATTTTAACCTTGATCTGTTGGTCACCACGTCCACCCCCACGAGCATAGGGGATCCCCTTCTCCTTAAGGCGAAAAACCCGGCCATTTTGGGTACCGGCTGGGATGCGTATTTTAGCCTCGACGCCATCTACAGTAGGAACATTCACCTCATCACCCAGTGCAGCCTGGACAATATTGAGGGGTAACTCATAGATAATATCGTTTCCTATCCGCTTGAATAGAGAGTGTTCCTGAACTCTTAAGACCACGTAGAGGCTACCAGGAGGACCACCCTTGATGCCGGCCTCCCCTTCACCACTTAATTTAATCTGTGTCCCATCATCCACGCCGGCTGGAATCTTGACTCGGATGTGGCGGACTGTCTGGACGCGGCTGGTACCATGGCATGTAGCGCAGGGCGTTACGATTATTTTGCCCTCACCCTGGCAACGATCACAGACGGTAACACTTATGAACTGACCAAAGATTGTTTGGCGAGCTCTTCTGATCTCGCCGGTACCATCGCAGTTAGGACAGCGCACTGGCTGTGTCCCTTGTTCTACCCCCATGCCCCCGCAAGCGGGGCACCTTTCCCAACGAGGTATGGCTAATTCCTTCTCACAACCGAAGACCGCCTCCTCGAAGGTGAGCGTGAGGTCATAGCGAAGATCAGCACCACGCTGGACGCCCCGTCTGGCTGTTGCACTAGCAAATCCACCGAAGAAGGTTTCAAAGATATCACCAAAGCCAAAGGTCTCAAAGCCACCCAGATCGCCAAATCCCCCCAGTCCGACGTGACCGAACTGATCATATTTACGCCGTTTCTCAGGGTCGCTGAGAACCTCGTAGGCCTCGTTTATCTCCTTGAAACGTTCATTTGCTGACTCCTCTCGGTTTACGTCGGGGTGATATTGGCGAGCCAGTCTCCGGTATGCTTTTCTTATCTCCTCTTCACTAGCGCCTCGAGGAAGGCCAAGGATATCGTAATAGTCACGCTTGTGGCCCATCACTTCGTGGCACCCTCTTTAGTGATTGTTACCATCTTTTGCCGAAGGGACGGCGAGGCGGCTGGCGCTGTTCCGGGTGGCTAGGACCAGTCAGGCGTCGTTCGCGTTCTGGCGAGTGTGGTGGTGCTGGTCTCCTCGGGTGTTGAAAGCGATCGCCAGGCATAACCTGAGTGGCTCGCTTTGACGCCGCATCAGTCTGGCTGGTAGTACCCTCAAGTACGGTTCGGCGAGACAAGTTTATCCTACCCTGGGAGTCAATTTCGATAACCTTGACCATAATCTCATCGCCTACCCTTACCACATCCTCTGGCCGGCTGACGTGGTATTCAGCGAGCTCTGCCGTTCTGACCAAGCCCTCCTTGCCAGGCAGGATCTCGACGAAAGCGCCGAAGTTGCTGAGGCGTGTCACATGTCCTAAGTAGACGGCACCTAATTCCACATCTTTGGTGAGACGTTCTACAGCAAGAAGGGCCCGTTGAGAGGCGTCGGCATCGGGAGAGGAGATGAAAACGCTACCGTCATCTTCTACATCTATCTTTACATGCATCTCCTCTTGCAGGCTCCTGATGTTGCGGCCGCCAGGGCCGATAAGAACACCAATCTTATCTACAGGAATAGTCGTTCGTAAGATGTGTGGTGCGTGCGGTGATAACTCAGGTCTGGAGTGGGCAATCGTCTCCAGCATTCGGTCGAGGATGAATAGACGAGCGTCGCGGGCTTGGGTCAAGGCCTTTTGCATTATATCGTAGCTGAGTCCAGGGACCTTCACGTCCATTTGAAGGGCAGTGATGCCCCTGGCCGTGCCGGCTACCTTAAAATCCATGTCTCCTAGGTGGTCTTCAATTCCTTGAATGTCAGTAAGGATAGCGAAGTTGTTCTTTTCGTCCGTTATCAACCCCATCGCTACTCCAGCCACAGGTGCCTTGATCGGCACGCCGGCATCCATCAGGGAGAGTGTGCTGGCACAAACACTGGCCATTGATGTCGACCCGTTAGAGCTCAAAACTTCTGATACGAGACGAATAGTATATGGGAATTCTATCGTATCAGGGATGATGGGGGCCAATGCACGCTCAGCAAGGGCACCATGACCGATCTCGCGTCTCCCAGGCGAACCCATACGCCTCACCTCGCCTACGCTGAAGGGAGGAAAATTGTAGTGGTGCATAAAACGCTTTGATTCCTCTAAGCCCAGGCCATCAATGATCTGTTCGTCACTGATCGAACCGAGGGTAGCGATTGTCAATACTTGGGTTTGTCCTCGTGTAAATAGTCCTGAGCCATGTGTCCTGGGTAGTAAACCAACCTCGCAGGTGATAGGACGAATAGTGGTAAGATCGCGCCCATCCGGACGGCATCCCTCAGTTAAGATATTATGGCGGATCAGTGTTCGCTCAAGGTCTTCAACAGCGGCCAGAAGATACTTATGATCGTAATGCTCTCCCAGTTGATCCAAGACCTCCTGCTTCAATGCCTCCCGGGCTTCCTCCCGCGCCATTTTATCGGTTTGGTTAACAGCCACGGCAAGCTTGTCAGCGATGATCTTCTCTACAGTAACCTTGATCTCTTCATCCAATTCGTCAACGCTATACTGCATCTTGGGTTGCCCGATCTCCTCGACCATCCTCTCTTGCATCTTAACAATATCTTGCAGGGCCACCTGCCCAAATTTAATGGCCTCTAGGACGATCTCTTCCGGGACCTCTTTTGCTCCAGACTCAACCATCACCACCGCGTTGGCTGTACCAGCTACAACAAGGTCGAGCTGGCTTAGCTCGAGTTGGACAGTAGTGGGATTGAGGACGAACTGATTATTGATGTAGCCGATCCTAACCGCCCCAACCGGTCCATCGAACGGTATATCAGAGATGGAGAGGGCAGCCGATGCTCCTACTATTGAGAGTACGTCTGGTTCATTCTCCTGATCAGCAGATAGCACCGTGACGATGATCTGTACATCGTTGTGAAAAGCTTTGGGAAAGAGTGGCCTCATAGATCTATCAGTCAACCGGCAGGTCAGTATGGCCTGCTCACTGGGTCTTCCTTCACGTTTAAAGAATCCCCCTGGGATTTTACCTGCGGCGTAAAGACGCTCTTCGTAGTCTACGGTTAAGGGAAAGAAATCGATATCTGGACGGCGCTCTTTGGAAGCGGTAGCCGTAGCCAAGACAAGTGTGTCACCGTAGCGTACGGTGACCGCCCCATTTGCCTGTTCGGCCAGCTGGCCGGTCTCAATCTGGAGTTGCCTACCACCGATGGTTATCTCATATTGATGCATCACATTGTTCTCCTATAGAAAATTATCAGATCTTCATTCACGTAAAACGTGTAAAACAAAAGCTTTGGAGGAACATCTTCCAAGCTGAACTCAAGTAATCATCTCTACTACACTCAAAAATACCCAGGATCACCACCTGGGTACAGAAGCAATAACGAGCAAGCGCTGGTCTCTAACTCACCCTGGGTCTGGAAACGATGGCATTATAACGGTCCTTATCCTTGCGAGATAAGTAGGCCAACTGCCGGCGACGTTGCCCCAAAAGCTTCAACAGACCACGGCGTGAGTGGTAATCGTGGGTGTGAACCTTGAGGTGCTCTATTAGTTGATTTATTCGTTCAGTTAAGAGCGCTATCTGCACCTCAGGGGAACCCGTATCACCTTCTCGCATTTTGAACTGCTCGATTATATTAGTCTTCGCACCCTTGTCTAATGGCACTTTTGACATAACCTCCCTAATCTATCTCAGGGCAATTATAGCACAAGCCGTATCAGGCCGCAAACGCGTGTGCTCGTTCGGTACCTCCTGTACACCACTCCTTATCTAGGTTGATAATAGCCCTTGGCTTGGAGGAACTCCTTGGGTGTCTTGTAGCCTAAAGACTGGTGAGGCCGCACCGTGTTGTAGATGTGCTCCCAAGCCAGCAGCTCGGCCCTCAGAGTTGCTACCGTCGGCTCAGCTTCTGTCACCTCGTAAAACTCC
>JAMCVK010000011.1 GCA_023475225.1 Chloroflexota bacterium | reverse complement strand
GGAGTTTTACGAGGTGACAGAAGCTGAGCCGACGGTAGCAACTCTGAGGGCCGAGCTGCTGGCTTGGGAGCACATCTACAACACGGTGCGGCCTCACCAGTCTTTAGGCTACAAGACACCCAAGGAGCTCCTCCAAGCCAAGGGCTATTATCAACCTAGAAAGGAGTGGTGTACAGGAGGTACTGAACGAGCACACCAACTTGACGCTCAACGACCCCCTATGTTATAATCCCGCCTGTGCCACGGTAGTACACCTAAGGAGTGGGACATGCAATTTCGCGATTATTGGCGAGTTCTTAGTAAACGCTGGTGGCTTATCCTCCTGGTAGCCATCACTGCTTTCAGCGGAAGTGTCATCTATAGCAAACTCCAAACTCCTATCTTCCGCTCCACGGTGAAACTGGACGTCTCTCCTTCCCGCTACGACTACGGGCTTACCCTCGTTATCGAGAACCTGCTGCGCCAGTACGGCGAGCAGCTCCAAACGGATAAGCTGGCTGAAACGGTAAGCGAGCGACTCAAGCTCGATCTCCCCGCCGAGGTTCTAAGGAAAAAGGTAAAAGTCAGTCCTGTCCTGGAGAACTACGCCCTTCAAATAGATGTGGATGACCCAGACCCCAACCGCGCCCGTGATATCGCCTATGTCTGGGCCAGCGAATTTATCAAGATGCATCAAATCAGGATGGCCCCGCTCGATCCAAAGGATCGCATCGAGGTGACCATTCGTGATAATCCGCGGCCAGGGGAATTGATCTGGCCTAAGACGAGGGCCAATGCTATTGCCGGGGCCTTGCTAGGTCTACTGGTAGGTATCCTCTTGGTCTTCCTCCTGGAATATCTGGACGATACCCTGAAGACCAGTGAGGACGTTGAGCGCTATGTATCCTTGACTACCCTTGGCGCCATCCCCAGTCTTCGTTCAGCCAAGGTGATAGAAACAGCTAGGGACAAACGCAAGTCCACACACCGTCCCGAAGGGAGTGAACCACTTGTCAGACGAATATGAGAACCTGATCACCCTGCTCGACCCTAAGTCGCCCATCTCTGAGGCTTACCGAACCCTGCGCACAAATATCCAATTTTCCCAACTGGATAAACCGACTCGAACAATTATGGTCACCAGTACGACTCCAGAGGAGGGTAAATCGACCACCCTGGCTAACCTGGCCATCACCTTTGCCCAAGATGGGCACAAGGCGATCCTGGTTGACTGCGACTTGCGCCGCCCTAACATTCACAGGCTCTTCGGCTTGCCTAATACTGATGGTTTAACCAGCCTGGCTCTCAACGAGAAACTCACCAAACTGCCCTTACAGGAAACTTCCGTCCCCAACCTGCGTATCCTGACCAGCGGTCCCCTTCCCCCAAACCCCTCAGAGCTATTGGGATCGGCCCGCATGGACCAGATAATCGCCTCCCTTAAGGAAGAGGCCGACTATGTCCTTTTTGATTCCCCGCCAATAATCGCCGTCACTGATGCTGCTGTCCTGGGGCGCAAAGTGGATGGCGTCTTGCTCGTAGTTAGGGCAGGCAAAACCAAGCGCGAGCATGCAGCTAAAGCGAAACTGCTCTTAGAGAAGGTCAATGCCAATATCCTCGGCGTAGTGCTCAATAATGTTAAGTTTGAGAGTAGTCTGTACTGCTATTACGTCGAGTAGGAAGCCTGGGTCCCGATGATTGACATCCATACGCACCTCCTGCCAGGCCTGGATGATGGGGCGGAAACATTGGAAGAAGCCCTCGCTATGGCCAGGACAGCCCAGGCCGATGGCATAACTCAGATTGTCGTCACTCCTCATAGTAGCGACTGGAGCTATTTCAGCGGACGGGCAGATGTACTAAGCCGACTGGAAACCCTGCGTGCTGCTCTAACTGAAGAAGCGATCGCCCTAGACCTCTCGCCAGGTGTCGAGGTGCATATCAGTCCTTATATCCTTGGATGGCTTCAAACGGGAAAGGTATTTCCCCTGAATGGCAGCCGTTATCTGCTCCTCGAGATGCCTCTGTTCCAGTACCCCTCTTATTCCGAACGAGTCATCTTCGAGCTACAAATCAGCGGTTTTGTGCCAATCATCGCCCATCCAGAGCGCAATGCTATCATTCAGAAGGACCCTAACCTCTTATATCACCTGGTTGCCAAAGGGGCACTGGCCCAAATCACGGCTGGAAGCCTAAGCGGACACTTCGGGAGCCAGGCCAGAGAGGCTGCTCAGGTGATGCTTACCCACAACCTGGCCCATATCATTGCCTCTGATGCCCACTCAATGCATACCCGTCCACCCGTCCTTTCTGATGGGCTACGTTACGCCACGGAGCTGATCAGCGAGGAACAGGCTAAGGCTATGGTCACCAGCATCCCTCAAGCGATCCTCAATGATGAGGTGCCCAATCTCTCAGTGCCTATAGCCTATGAGCCGAAGAAAATCTGGACCGCCTGGAGGTAGCAAACGATGAAGGGTCTCATTCTTAGCGGTGGCAAAGGAACCCGCTTACGACCGATCACTTACACGGGTGCCAAACAGCTCGTTCCAGTAGCCAATAAGCCCGTACTTTTCTACGCCATAGAGGATTTAGTTGAGGCTGGCATCAATGATATCGGCATCGTTGTCGGCGATACCAAGGATCAGATTATGGCGGCCGTCGGGAATGGCCGCCAGTTTGACGCCAGGATTACTTATATCGAACAAGAAGCGCCACTGGGAATCGCCCATGGGGTCAAGATCGCTGAATCCTTCCTGGGGAAAGAACGTTTTGTTCTCTTCCTGGGTGATAACTTCATCCGCGATGGCATTGTGCCCCTTGTCCGTAGATTTGAAGACGACTCCCTGAACTGCCAAATCCTTCTCTACCAAGTGAAAAATCCACAGGATTTCGGCGTCGCTGAGCTGCGCGATGGAAGAGTGGTACGGCTCGTCGAGAAACCAAAGGAACCTAAGAGCGACCTGGCTGTTATCGGCATCTATATGTTCGACCACCATGTCTTCGAGGCTGTACATAACATTAAGCCGTCGGCACGCAATGAACTGGAGATAACAGATACGATCCAATACCTGATCGATAAGGGCTATACGGTGCATCCTGAGATAATCAGCGGCTGGTGGATCGATACTGGGAAAAAGGACGACCTCCTTGAGGCCAATCGTTTGATCCTGGAAACATTCGATACCACCATCCTCGGCTCCATCGACCAGAAATCACAAGTTTACGGCAAGGTTGTCATTCAGGAGGGAGCAGAGATAAAGAACAGTGTCCTAAGGGGCCCAATCATCATCGGCGAAGGGACCCAAATCAGCAATTCGTATATTGGGCCATTCACCTCGATTTACCATCATTGCTTTATTGCTGATAGTGAGATTGAACACAGCATCGTCTTGGAAAACAGCCGCATCATTGATATACATCATCGCATTGAGGATAGCCTCATTGGCCGAAATGTTGAGATCAGCAAATCACCTACCAAACCCAAGGCGTACAAGATGATGCTTGGCGATTACAGTAAGGTAGGGATCATCTAGGGGTCAGGCCCTAGAGGTCAGAGGCTACAGAGCAGAATTCTAGGGGCCTGCCCCGGCCCACCCCTTCTCCCACCGGAGCAAGGGGAGATCAAGGAGGGAGGGCGCAGCCCCACCACCTGAAGTGAATCGGGATACAGCCTAGATCCGATCCCCCCTTCTCCCACCGGAGCAAGGGGAGATCAAGGAGGGAGGGCGCAGCCCCACCACCTGAAGTGAATCGGGATACAGCCTAGATCCGATCCCCCCTTCTCCCGTCGGAGCAAGGGGAGATCAAGGAGGGAGGGCGCAGCC
>JAMCVK010000010.1 GCA_023475225.1 Chloroflexota bacterium | reverse complement strand
TGGTGGCCCATTGGCGGCCCTGGGGGTCTCCAGTGCCGGGCGGCTCTCCGTGGGGGCCAAAAGCCCTCTAACCGGGGGCATCAAGGAGGCCAATGCCGGTGGTACCCTGGCCGATAGCCTGGCCAGGCTTGGCTATAGAGCCTTGGTCATCGAGGGCAGGCCTCGCCATAGCTCGTGGAGCCTGTTGGTAATCGAGGAAGGGGGACCTTCCCTTCTGCCAGCGACCCCATACCAGGGACTGGGGAACGAAGAGATGGCCGAACGCCTTCAGGCCGATTTCGGACCCTACTACAGCATCGCTTCTATCGGTCCAGCTGCTGAGCAACAGCGGCCGACCGCCGTTGTAGCCATCACTGACACCAAGGGACGCCTCAGTCGGTTCGCTGCCAGAGGGGGACTGGGAGCGGTCATGGGGAGCAAGGGATTAAAGGCCATCCTCGTTCGAGCGGATGGGGGGCAGAGCCCCCGCTTAAATGATGCGACTGCTTTCCGTGCGGCGGCTAGGGACTTCAATCACGAGGTGGCCACTAGCCCACGTACGGAGAGTCTGCGTAAATATGGCACGGCCTCCACGGTCGGTCTGACTAATAGCTGGCAAGGACTGCCGACGCGTAATTTCAGGCAAGGGGTCTTTGAGCAGGCGGAAGACATTGGCGGTGAGGCGCTCTATGACCTCATCACCTCACGTGGCGGACAGGGCGACCCCTCTGAAGCCTGTATGCCGGTCTGTGCTATCAGCTGTTCTAACATCGTCCCGGACAGCACTGGGCGACGCATCGTATCGGCCCTGGAATACGAGACCTTAGTCATGCTGGGGTCCAATCTAGGAATCGGCGATTTAGACGCTATCGCTCGCTTGAACCGCATCTGCAATGAGCTAGGGATCGATACCATTGAGATTGGGGCGGCCCTTGGGCTGTTGATGGAGGCCGGAAAGATCCCCTTTGGCGACTGGAAACGGACGGCTCAGTCCTTGCGGGAAATAGTTGACGATGGGACGCTCGGCTCAATCATTGCCCAGGGCTGCGCCTATACCGGCCGTACTTTGGGGCTGGCGCGCATACCGGCGGTAAAGAATCAATCGCTCTCAGCCTACGATCCACGGGCGATCAAGGGCACAGGTGTTACCTATGCTACTTCACCGATGGGCGCCGATCATACCGCCGGATTGACCATCTTTGCCCCAATTGATCACCACCATAAAGATGGGCAAGTGGCGCTCTCTCGTTCCTCCCAGCTGGATCGGGCAGCCTACGATGCGCTGGGACTCTGTATTTTCCTGATGGCTGCCACTGGCGGCAAACCGGAGCTGGTCAGCAGGCTGTTGAACGCTGCCTATGGGTGCTCTCTTGAGCCGGGCTATATCCACCGCTTAGGAGGCGAGGTTATAGAGCGCGAACGTGCCTTCAACCACACCGCCGGCTTCGGCCCTCAGGATGATCGCCTGCCGGCCTTCTTCTCCAGCGAACCGCTGGGTCCTGGGCGACTTCTCTTCGACATCCCGCTGGAAGAGTTGCAGTCCATCTGGGAAGCGACAGCGGCCGGCCAAGGTGCGTTCCAAGGGTAGCAGAACCTGCCGGGGGGTCAAGGAGGGATGGTGCAGCCCAGATCTGGTCCCCCCTTCTCTTAAGGGGTAGTTCAGAAGGGGGTGACTCCCTTCTGGGAGAGTTCTAGGGCTCCGCCCTAGCTTCTAGCCCCCTTCTCCCGTAAGGCGGGAGAAGGGGGATAGGGGGGATGAGGGCAGCACCCTCAGTAAGGGGGATCTTGTCAAAAGGTAGACTTTAATTTGAAGGGGGGTAACAGCTATGAAGCCTTTCGTTTTTAGCATGCCCACGGAAATTCGCTTTGGTTGGGGAGTGGCGAAGGAGATCGGTGAGGCAGCCAGGCAGTTGGGTGGGCATAAGGCTCTTATCGTCACCGATAAGGGGATTGAGAAGGCTGGTTTGCTAACGGACATCGTAAACTCTGTGCATTCGGCCGGTGTGGAGACCGTCGTGTTCACTGGGGTTGAACCCAACCCCCGTGACGAGAACGTGGCCGCTGGAGCGGCCCTTGGTCGAGAAAGCGCTGTAGACATGCTTATCGCCGTTGGTGGTGGCAGCTCCATCGATGCCGCGAAGGGAATAAACGTTCTGCTCACCAATGGTGGGGAGATCAAAGATTACCGCGGAGTCGGGCTGGTGCAGAAACCTACCCTGCCCTTCATCGCCGTCCCGACGACAGCCGGTACCGGCGCTGAAGTGACGCGCGGCGCGGTTATCACTGATACGGTCAGGCAGATAAAGATTGTGGTCGTCAGTCCCTTCAATCGGCCTAAGATTGCTCTCGTCGATCCCTCCCTTACTGTCTCCCTCCCCGCCCGGGCCACCGCAGAGACGGGGATGGATGCCCTAACCCATGCCATTGAGACTTATGTTTCTTTGTTAGCCCAGCCGATGACTGATGCCCTGGCTCTGGCAGCCATCGAATTGATTGCCAATAACCTTGGTAAGGCTGTGGCCAACGGGGCAGACCAGGAGGCACGATCGAAGATGATGTTGGCCAGCATGATGGCCGGCGTTGCCTTCAGTCACGCCCTGGTAGGAACGGCCCATTCACTAGCCCATCCCCTGAGCACCCGCCACAACCTCCCCCATGGGCTGGCCTGTAGCATAATGCTGCCCTACGTGATGGAGTTCAACCTGATCGCCGCACCGGCCAAATATGCGGCTATCGCCAGGGCTATGGGTGAACACGTCGCCGGGCTATCTTCTCTTGAACAGGCCTACGGTGCGGTGCAGGCCGTCAGGTTATTGGCTTCAAGTATTGATCTTCCCACCAGCCTTCAAGAGGTTGGCCTCAAAAAAAGAGACCTTCCTACCCTGATTGATGATGCGCTGGAGGATGAGTCAAGAAAGCTCAATTCGAGAGTGACGACCCGGTCAGATATAGAGTGTCTATACGGGAGAGCGCTGAGTGAGGAGGAGGGCTAGGGCCCCAATATATAAATTTTAGGACGGGGAGCGAACGATGAGCGTCACAAAATCGGTACCTAAGGTTGACTTCGCCTTCATCGGTGGTTCAGGCACGAGGGAGTGTCGTTTTCCGGAGGAGCTGGCTGATCCGGCGGTTGCAGTGCTGGAAGACAATCTGGTGTTCGGAACTTCTCTGGGTCGGTCGGCCAAGTTTAAGCTGTTACATATTAAGCAGGATGAGGAGCGAGGCTATAAGGAGAAACAGGTATTGTTTGCCCGTTATCACGGGTGGCAGACGTTTGCCACCCACTTCGCCGATCAGGAGAAGGTCTTCTGGGTCTTTGAGCAGGCCGGGGTCAAGCGCATCCTGGCTGATGGCACGGTGGGGGGCGTCAATCACCTGCTGGAGCCGGGGGATGTGGTGGTACCTCACGACTTCATTGATAATCGTACGAATACGAGTAAGCTCTTTCAGGAAGGAAAACTGGTGCGCTTTCGGCGGGCACTATGCCCGGAGTTGCGGCAGGTTCTGGTAGCAGCTGCGCAGGAAGTAGGATTCCGGCGCGTCTTCCGGCGAGGAGTATGTGGTGTGACTGAAGGGCCTCGCTTTGAGACACCGGCGGAGGTGGCTATGTTCAAAGTCCTGGGGGCCGATATCGTAGGGCAGAGCCTCTGTCCAGAGGCCTACCTGGCCCGGAGCATCGGGGCCTGCTATGCTGGGATGTATCGCGTGACTAATTACGCCGAGGGTTTGGTTGAGGATTGGACCCAAGGGGATTTGTGGGAGCAGTACAGCCCGGATTCGGCGCAGCGCATGGCCAAAGCGACGCTGCGTGCCCTGGGTCAACTGGATCTACCCGTTGCCTGCGGCTGCCAGGGCGATTGTACCGTGCGGCCACCCCACGTTTTACGTTTCCCTGATATGTAGGCATCGCCAGGAGGATAGTCCATGAAGATGCTCAAAGAGCTCCCACGGGAGACACCGATCGTCGCTGAGGCGGACGTCTTGGTCATCGGGGGTGGTCCGGCCGGCTTAGGGGCAGCGATTGCTGCAGCCCGGCACGGGTCCGAGACCATGCTACTCGAGCGTTATGGGTACCTTGGTGGACTGGCCAGCGGTGGGTTAGTGCTTTTATGGGACGACCTCAGCGATGGACGGGAACGTGTCATTGGCGGGATACCGCAGGAGATATTGGAGCGTTTGAGCGCTATGGGTGCGGCCGTTTGTACACCGCCGGAGGCCCTGGGCCAGGCCAGCCCCTCTCTCTGGCAACAGTGGGGGCGATGGGGCTTCATAAACTGGTTCCAGCCTGGCTCCGTTCCTAAATCGATCGTCTACTGCTGTAGCGTGGACCCCGAGGCTCTGAAGTATGTGGCTGATGAGATGGTGACCGAGGCAGGTGTGCAACTTCGTCTGCATACCTTGGCCGTAGGAGCCATTGTGGAAGAGGATCAGGTGAAGGGAGCGGTCGTAGAGAGCAAGTCTGGTCGGGAGGCAATCCTGGCCAAAGTGACCATAGATGCCAGCGGGGATGGAGACATTTTCGCCGTGGCCGGGGCCGAACACCGCCGCGGCCAGTTGCCGCTGACCCTGGTGCATCGTCTTGGTAACGTGGATACGGAAAAAGCCATGCGCTATGAGGAAGAGCATCCTGAGGAAGCAGCGCGGCTGGACGCTGAGGTCAAGGCTATCCTCGGCTGCGATCACCACTTCTGGTGGATGTCAACGGTGCGCAAAGGGGTAGTTTGGATAAATGCACCAACCTATAAGGGTCTGGATGCGCTCTCCATCGAGGATCGAACCTACATCGAAAGGGAAGCCCGCAAGCGAATTTGGCATTGTCTGGACTTTGTTCGTCGCAACTTGCCAGGCTTCGAGGCAGCCTACCTCCTGGACACGGCTTCCCAGCTCGGCGTCAGACAGAGCAGGCTTCTCAGCGGTGAGTACATTGTTACCAAAGAAGATATCAGTGAGGGTCGGTATTTCGCCGACGCTGTTGGGCGGGCGCGTAACTATTTCATCCCCTATCGGTCCCTGATCCCCAAACGGCTCAATGGTCTCCTGGTGGCCGGCCGTTGCTATTCAGCCACCAGGCCCGCCCAGCTTCTCAGCAGAGAGATAGCGCCATGTATGGTCATGGGACAGGCGGCAGGCACAGCCGCTGCCTTGGCCGTCGAGGGCTCCTTACGGCCCAGGGAGGTAAACGTCTCTCTCTTACAGGGCTCCCTCGCCAGGCAGGGAGTCATCCTCTAGGGGCAGGAAGGCCAGCCCCAGCACCCCGGGGCCAGTGTGGACACCCATAGCTGGGGTAAATTCGGTAAGGAAAAGCTTGGCGCAGCGAAATTGTTCTGCTACGGTCTCCTTCAGCGCCTCAGCCTCAGCTAAGACGTCAGCATGCATCACGGCTACCTGTAGCCTGCCCCCTTGACCTGCCTGGAGACGCATGATTTCCAACAGATGCTCCACAGCGCGGCGCCTGGCGCGTGTCCTTCTCAAGACTTTCGCCTGGCCATCGACGATGGTGAGGATGGGCTTGATGTTCAACAAATTGGTGGCCCAAACGGCCACGGCCGGAACACGGCCACTCTTCTGGAGGTACTCCAGGGTATCCAGCGCGATTAGAGTCCGCACCCTGGCCATAGCCCTCTGCACCACCTTGACCACCTCCTCAAGGCTGCCCCCATTATAAGCCCGCCGTGCCGCGGCCAGGGCGACTAAACCCACGGCCGCCGCCCCCATGCGACTGTCAATGACGCGAATGGGGATATCACTCAGCAGCATCGCCGCTTGACCAGCCGATTCGTATATATGGCTGAAGGTGGAAGAGGTGGCCACACAGACGATACCCGGCGCACCCTGAGACCTGGCCTCCTCATAGATCTGGAGATACTCTCCCACTGAGGGGGCTGAGGTAGTGGGAAGCCTCTCAGCCTGACGTAGCATCTGATAGAATTCGGTGGGGGTTAAATCTATCCCATCGCGGTAGTCCCTCTCACCGAAGATAAGGTGGACAGGTGCTACACGAATATCGTAACGCCGTACCATGTGAGCCGGTACGCAAGCACTGCTGTCTGTCACCACGATAATGCGAGCCATCGGTTATCCCTCTAAAAAAGCGTTGAATATCTCCCCCAAACCCCCCACGGGGGTTCAAGGGGCTGTGCCCTCACCCCCTGCCCCCTCTCCCGCTTTGCGAAAGTAGGGGCGAGGTGACCTCGCCCCTACTAGGGCGGGCCTTAGAACCATCGGTTGAATGCCCTCATCCCCCTTGCCCCCCTTCTCCCAGAGGGAGAAGGGGGGAGGTGGATTTGGGGATACACCAAACCCCAGCAGAAGGGCGAAGCCCTTCTGCGCTTCCCATTTAGGCCGGGAAGAGGGGGGCCGGGGCGGAGCCCTATCCGCCTTAGGCGGACCAGAAGGGGTGTTCCCCTTCTGGGCTGTGATCTGAAAACTGTAGGGGCGGGGTCTCCTCGCCCTCTGGTATTGTAGTATTGTAGGGGTGAGGTCTCCTCGCCCTCTGGTATTTGAATAAGGGCACGGTAACCGTGCCCCCTACCCTCTCCCGCTATAGGCTTCATCCAGAAGCCCCCTTTTATGCCCTCCCCTCCCACGGGGAGAGGGAGCCAGATAGTCGACGGCCAGCGTTTGGCCTCTATAACCCTCCAAGGGTAGTGGGCTGTGCCCCCTTGGAATCCCCTAGTTCAGTCTCTATCCGACCGCTCCCGACGTCCGGCCAGGCGCTGTCTAGGGCGACGATCATGGAGTAAACGATTCAGGATGACACCTTTTCGGTCGGCAGGGAGCTGCAGTTCGGGTTGGATCCCTTCCAGGCGCCGGATGATCATCAAGACGAAGGCGGCTATGACGAGGAGGATGATGGCTTGTCCTTCACCCGTCCACCAGAGAAACATGGGGAAAGAGCCCATCCCCAGGAACATGAAGAGGGCTAATCTGTTCAATAACAATCCTAGGGCGAAAACGAGAATGAGGGGGAGAACCTTCAGGGGAAGACAAGCCAGAAGTACGCCTATGGTAGTGGCCATCCCGCGCCCCCCACTGAATTTGAGGAAGATGGGCCAATCATAACCGATGATAGCCGCTAGCCCAGCCGCAGCGGTGAGATAGTCTCCGCCACCAGCGTGCCTGGCGACCAACACAGGCCAGGCACCCTTGCCAATATCGGCCAGTCCAACGCCGATCGCCGGGAGGCGCCCCACGTTATGCCAGACGTTGGCCGCTCCCAGGTTCCCCGTGCCATAGTCACGGATGTCCATCCCCTTCAGCAGCTTACCGGCTAGATAGCCGAAGGGGATGGAGCCCACAAGATAAGCGGAGATTACTAATATTAGTGCAAACAATTTAGCCTATAGCCTCGTCCAGTTGGATGGTAGATGGCAAAAGGGACTGCTGGCTCCAGTATTTAGCCCCCCGGCGCATGCTCAGGTTGAACAACCAATATAGCGGTGCGAGACGATGAAATAGCCCAATTCTTTTAAGGATTGAGGACAGGGAGTAGAACTGCTCTAGAGCCCAGATGAAGCCCTCAGCCAGACGCTCAGGGGACATAAGCCACGGTCGGAAAACAACGTGGGCAACATCGTAATGGCTCCAATCTCGATCGATGATGCGACCATCCCTTTCAAATTCGGTGTGGAGCTGCGTTCCCGGCAGCGGTGTCACGATGCTGAAGTTCACCCCCTCCAGTCTGTTGCGCTGGGCAAATTCCAGGGTACGTTCAAAGACTGATTCGTCATCCTGATCAAAACCGAACATAAAAGCGCCGAATACAGCGAGGCCATAGGAGCGAATTCTTTTGATTGCTTCCTCAAATTCATTCACTATATTAAAGTGTTTACCGACGTGCTTCAAATTTTCCGCTGACAGTGATTCGAAGCCGATGATCACCCCAGTGCAGCCACTATCGGCCATCAGCCGCAATAGCTCCTCATCCTTAGCCATAGTGATGCTCGCCTGACTGACCCAGCGTAGACCTAAAGGACGAAGGGCTCGAAAGAGTTCCTTGGCTCGTCGTAGCTGCCCGACAATGTTGTCATCAACGAAGAGGATGAGTTTCTCCTTCAGGGCTGCTAGTTCACGTATTATCTCACCTATTGGCCGTTGGCGATAGGAATGGCCAAAGAACCTGGTAACAGTACAATAGCCGCAATTGAAAGGGCAGCCACGTGTAGTCTGGATGGAGTTCGCGATGAGGTAACGATAGTTTGGCTTGTGGAACAGCTCGCGCCGAGGAAAGGCGAGGTTGTTCAGGTCAGGGAAACCCTCGGCGTGATAGAAACGTTGCATGCGCCCCTGCTGGAAATCTACCAATAGCCTGTCCCATACGCCTTCCGCCTCGCCGACGACCACG
Source organism: Chloroflexota bacterium (assembly GCA_023475225.1). Lineage (NCBI taxonomy): Bacteria > Bacillati > Chloroflexota > Chloroflexota bacterium. The sequence goes on along the minus strand of JAMCVK010000010.1, from coordinate 3,288 downwards.
GCATCGCAGTGGGCAGCCGCCTCCTCAGGGAGAGTGGTAGGGTGAATACCCCCCAGAACGACGGTCGTCCCGTGTTGACGGAAGCGCTCAGCTATAGCGTAGGCCCGCGGGGCCGTGGAGGTCATAGTGGAGATGCCCACCAAATCGAACTGTCCATCGTAATTGATGTTCTCGAAGAGCTCGTCCACAAGGGCGACCTCGAACTCGGGAGGCGTCAAGGCGGCCAGCTGAGCCAGCCCCAAGGAAGGAGCGAAAGAGAGGAGTTTCCCTTTCCGCTTCAAGGGAGGCTCATCACAAGTGGGGTAGATGAGCAGGATTTTCATCTCTACACCTCCTGATACTAATATAATGATAGCCTGCCTGGCCGTCAAGGCAGAAAGCAAGGGTGAATAACGAGGTCCTAGGGGGTGTTCCCCTTTCGCTTGTCCCTGTCCACCGTCTCCTCCTAGTGTTCTAGCCCCAGGCTGTAGTGCAGGGCGAGGTCAACCTGCTGCATCTTCTCCCCGCTCAGGGCGCCAACAAGAGCACCTAGGCGCCTTTGGTCCACCGTCTGGATCTGCTCGCACAGAACAATCCCGTCAAGGCGCAGCCCGCCTTCCTCGGCCGTGAAAGGCACATGGAAGGGGTAAACTCGCCGGCGTGGCTGAGATGTGATAGCGGCGACGATGGTGGTAGAGCTTGTGCGATTACCGATATCGTTCTGGATAATGAGCACGGGGCAGCGTCCCGCCTGCTCGAAGCCGGTAGCAGGAGGAAGCTGCAGCCAATAGATCTCGCCACGCCTAACCATCGGCCCGCTCGTCCCAGCGGGTATTCCGCCGGATCATCTCGCTGGTCAGTGGAAAGGCCTCCTCAGCGATGCGGCGGTTCTCCTCGGCCATCTCCCGATAGCCTTCCTCCATCAGCGCCTGGATGCACCTCTGCTCTTCCATTTTCAGCAGCTCGGCGATAACACCGCTCCGGGTGGTTGCGCGCTCCCTCGCCAGCCGGTCTGCGAGGTCCAGGAGTTCCTGAGGGAGACTAATAGTTATCTTGGCCACCTTTCGTCGACCCATAGCATACCTCCAGAACAGAGTATACCATACCGCCAGTCATGCAAATCAAAGACGAGCTTCCACTCGTGGGGGGAGGCCACAAATAATAACTGGCTCAAAAAAGCCCTCGATGCGTGATAGGTTTGGTTGTTGCCAAAGGGAGGGGAAATAGAGTAGGCTCACCTGAAGAAAGACCATCACAAGGATGGGAGTGAACCCACGTGGGAGTGAGCGAAACCCTCAAGATATAGCAGATGATGACCTGAATGTCGATAGGCTGGAGCAGTATTTTGGCCAAGGAAATAGAGAGGTTCAGGAAGCGGCTGAAATTCTCTTGAGAAAAAGTCTCCCCTACTTGACAAGGGGTAAAGGGGTGTGTTATATTTTAGGTAGACCGAAAGATTATTAATAGGTATATCTAAAAATTTTCAACAGGTGGACCGAAAAATTATCAACTTTTGAACGCAACCCAAATATATTTGATATTACTTGTCCAATCTCTGGAGAATAGGGCAAATGTGAAAGGAAAAGGTGGGTCCACCTGGAGCCGCAGTCCGGGCAAGGCTAGTCGCCAGCTTTACCACAAGCACACATCAGCCCTTGATCTGACAAGGGGTCTCATCCAAAGAGAAAGGAGAATGTGAGGAAATGGTGGAATATCCAATAAAGCGTGATAGAAAGGAGGCATCCGATGGGTGCAGCGATTCTTATAACCCTCAGGGAGGGACTGGAGGCAGCACTGATTGTCAGCATCATCCTTGCCTTCATTAGCCGGCTGGGGCGACAAGACCAGTTCCGCAGTGTCTGGCTGGGCACCGGGGTGGCGGTAGGGGTGAGCTTGGTAGTGGGAGGAGGCGTCTTTTGGACGGTAGGGGAGCTCTCCGGCCGGGCAGAACAGATCTACGAGGGCACAGCAATGCTGATAGCGGTGGCTGTTCTCAGCTATATGGTGCTCTGGATGAGGAAACAAGCCCGTTTCCTGAAAGCCCAACTAGAGGCCCAAGTGAAGTCTGCCCTCCAGACAGGTTCCACCTTTGCCATGGCCTTCCTCGCCTTTGTGGTGGTGGTCAGGGAAGGTATCGAATCGGTATTTTTCCTATTTCAGCGCCTGGCGGGTGGAGGAGAATGCTCTAGCGCTGTTCCTGGGCGGATTCATCGGACTGGTGGTCGCCATCGCCATCGGTTATCTCGTCTATAAAGGGAGCCGATTCATTAATCTGCGCACCTTCTTCAATATCACCGGGGTGCTACTTATCTTCTTTGCCGCTGGCCTGCTGGCTCACGGCATCCATGAATTTCAGGAAGCGGGAATCTTCCCTATCCTTCAAGAGGAGGTGTGGAACACCAATAGAGTGCTCAACGAGAGCAGCGGGCTGGGCAGCTTCCTTAAAACCCTTTTTGGCTATAATGGCAATCCGGAGCTTCTTGAGGTGCTCTTGTACTTCGCCTATTTGGTTGGGGCTCTGTGGACTTTCTTCCGCCCCACCAGCGCATCCCGCCCCTAATATGTAATAGGCCAGGAGGCCGCTACCCCCAATAAGAACTATCCCCTAGATCTGGTGCACCTCTGACAAAGATCCAACTCTAGGGGATAATTCTCGACCGGATGAGTATCGCGCTGTAGGTTTTTGATACTGCCCTTTTCGATGTCCATAGAATCAATCGCCCATAGACCCGAGGACTGAAGATATTGTGGGCTTAATATCCCTCACTTCAAACCAAGGTGTCCCAAAAGGCCGTTCCAAAAATAGCTCCAAGAAATCCTTTGGGTTTTCAGAAAAAACTCCTTACCCACAATTTGACGAGAAACCTCACAGTACGTATTGCGTCAATAGAAAATAAGGACAATTGTCCTAAATGAAACTGTTACCGAAGGGCGGATTGTTGGGTCACAACTCGTCATGATGTGTAATCTCGAAAGTACTTTACCCCCACGATTTCACGTCACGATAACAAGTAGCGTTCTTTTTATTCAGGCTTTTCTTAAAGGGACAAGGAATGGGGCTCACCTACTTGTGTTAGACCCTTCAGTCTGGTTAGAAAGCACAAGGAGGAGAGCCCGAGATGAAGGTAGCACAAAAGATTTTGGAGTGCAACAGTGCTAAAGAGGTGATAGAGCTAGCGGATTCCCAGGCAAAGGCTAATCTGAGGGCATGGAAAAGGAGATTGCTTGAGGAGGCTTGAGAAAACCTGGTAGATAAATACCATGGCCCCAAATGGCTAAAGATTAGGGAAAGAAAACCCACTCCCTGGG
>JAMCVK010000009.1 GCA_023475225.1 Chloroflexota bacterium | reverse complement strand
AGGGGAGGAGTTGATTGAGGAGATGCTGGCCCTGGAGAGTGGTGAGCGGGCAGGGGAAGAGGAGGAGTTGACCCAGAAGGTGCCGGTCATCTGCCCGGTGTATGAGCCCACGTCGGTTCCGCATCAGGCGGCGGGGATAGCGGCGATAACGCGTTATCTGGCCCAGAAGTATCCCTGGGACCTCCTCTTTGTCCAGATTCACGCCCCCGATATTTTGAACCATAATGCCTTGAACGAGGTCTGTCCCGATTGGGCCTTCTACGATCCCCAAAGGGCGGAGGAGGCCTGGGAGAGGTTTCGCCAGGAGTATAAGGTGCTGGATGCGGCGGTAGGGGAGATGCTGAACGCCTGTGTCGATGAGGAGACCCTGGTGATAGTGCTCTCCGACCATGCGGCCGTACCGGCGTTCAGGACGGTATGGCTTGGTCGCTCCTTCCTTGATGCTGGTCTGTCATCTTACAAGAAAGAGAACGGTAAATTGGTGCTCGATTGGTCAAGGACGAAGGCCATTTTGGCTGACCAGTCCTTGGCCAGCAACCAACCGCTGGCCCACAATGTTTGGGTGAACCTGCGGGGTCGGGAGATGCACGGTATTATTGAGCCTGGGGAGGAATATGAGCGGGTACGCAGTGAGGCGATAAAAGCCCTCTATTCTCTAAAAGATCCAGAGACTGGTGAGTGTCCGATCGCCCTGGCCCTACGCAAGGAGGATGCTGCCCTTCTGGGACAGTGGGGCGATACAGTCGGTGATATTGTTTACTATCTCCGCCCTGGCTACGCCGTAGAGCCCACGATGTCTAATCTGGCGCCTAGCGAAGAGGCGATCAATGCTAAGACCTGCTTCTACCCCGTGGGTGAGGGGGGTATTCGGACCAGGCACGGTTCTATGCAGGGGTTACACGGTGGTTATATGCCAAATGCAGAGATCGGTGGTTGTTCGGTACGAGCGGTTCTGCTGATGGCTGGGCCGGGGATAAAGAGGGGTTATCGGCTACCGCTTCCGCCCTGGACGGTGGATGTGGCGCCGACGATCGCCCACTTTTTGGGCATCCCTGCGCCAGCTCAATGTGAGGGCAAGGTTGTCAGTACTGCCTTAGAGATAGGTTGAGCTTCTTTGGATAGGACAGAAGGATGATTAAGGAAGCGCTAGCGGCGATAGATCAGTTTACGGGGAGCTTGCGTCAGCAGGGGCTGCTGCTGCCGGTGTGGTTTGAGCAAAGGCGGGTTATGATGCTCGATCAAACGGCCCTGCCGTTCAGACGGGACATCCTACCTTTGGATACCGTGGAGAAGGTGGCCGAAGCCATCGTCGCTATGAAGGTGCGCGGATCAGGGTCTATAGCCAGCACGGTGGCTTATGGACTCCTGCTGGCCGGGGTTCGATCAGGAGGTGATCCGTCTCAACTTCGGGAGGCGGCGGCCTTACTGCGACGGGCTCGCCCGACCGCGGCAGCTCCCCTGAAGGCGATCGATCTTATCACGGCCAAGGTCAGCGGGTTGCAGGGCGAAGAGTTAGTAGTGGCCCTACAACGCGCTGTCATAGAGTTCGTAGAGGCGCAGCTGGCCGATGAGAAGGGGACGGGGAAGGCCGGGGCGGAGCTTATGCGAGATGGTATGACGATGCTGACCCATTGCCACGCCGGTGCGCTAGCCGGGGTGGGCTATGGTGGGCGAACGTTATCTGTGGTACGTCAAGCGATGGAACGGGGGTATAAAATCAAAGTGATCGCCTGCGAGACCCGTCCCTATCTTCAGGGGGCGCGCATTACGGCCTGGGAGTTTCAGCAGTTAGGTATTCCGGTTATCTTGATCACAGACAACATGGCCGGATTCTGTTTGCAGAGACGAATGGCCGACATCATCATCGTGGGGTCTGATCGCGTGGCCGCCAATGGGGACGTAGCTAATAAAGTCGGCACCTATATGTTGGCCTTGGCCGCGGCCGACAACGATGTGCCCTTCTATGTGGCTACGTCACGCTTTAATATCGATCTTTCCACGCCCACTGGGGGACAGATCCCCATCGAGATGCGGGATGCAGACGAGGTATTGTATCTGGGTACACAACGCATTGCTCCTGAGGGAGTTGGGGCACTTTATCCCTCTTTTGACGTTACCCCAGCCAGGCTGGTCCGTGGTCTGATTACCCCCTTGGGGGTAGTAAGCCCTCCTTATGAGGCTAACCTGGCTCGGCTCTTCGGGGCTTAAGATTTAGGTAAGGGAGGATCCAGAATGAAAATAGGTATTATTGGTGGGACAGGACTTTATGATCCAGCGATGCTGGAGGATAGGCAGGAGAGAATCATTAATACCCCCTTTGGCAAAGCACACGTCTTCCAGGGGCGCTGTCGTGGGCGGGAAACAGTCTTCCTTCCTCGCCACGGTGTGGGTCATACTCTTCTACCCGCCCAAGTCAATTACCGGGCCAATCTTATGGCCCTTAAGAAATTAGGTGTAGATAGGGTGCTGGGCGTCTCAGCCGTGGGCTCACTCAACAGCCAAATGCAACCTGGGCATCTGGTGGTTTGCGATCAATTAGTGGATTTCAGCAAGAATAGGGTCCAAACCTTCGGGCTAGGGCACGTGGATGTGACGGAACCTTATTGTTCAGAGATGCGCCAGGCGGTGCAGCAAGGAGCGGCTAAGGTTGAGGATATCATCATTCACCCGCTGGGTACCTATGTCTGTTTTGAGGGTCCGCGTTACGAGACGGCTGCTGAGATCAGGATGCTCCAGCGCCTGGGGATGGATGTGGTAGGTCAGACGAACATACCCGAGGCCCCCTTGGCCCGTGAGTTAGGACTTTGCTACGGGCTCTTAGCCCTGGTGACGAATATGGGAGCGGGATTGACCCAGACTCGCCCCAGTCACGAGGCTCACCGCGAGATGATGCGCCGCAGCTTGCCCAAGTTGCAGGAGGTAATCCTAGAAACTGTAAGCATGATTCCGGAGGAGAAGAGATGTGCTTGTCAGGCACAGGCCGTCCTGTAGTCTGGGCCCCCTGAGTTAAACCAGAAGGAGAGAGTATATGTCCGAAATGATGGTTCGACCGGCGGAGTTGGAACAGCGGGCTCGCCTCGCTCGTCGCCGGAAGTATTGGGGGGAAGCCCTCACTGGTATTCTCTTCCTTCTTCCAGCGACCGTCATCATCGTCCTCTTTCACTTCACCCCGGTATTTTATGCCTTTTATATCAGCCTCTTTCGCTGGGCTCTGCTTCCAGAAAAGTTCATCGGACTGGAAAATTACGCGACGGTCCTGAGTAGTCAGGGTTTCTGGAACTCGTTGCTAGTGACTTTCTACTTTGTGTTAGGCACGGTGCCCCTAGCCTTAGCTATCTCCTTTTTCGTCGCTTACTTGCTTTTTCAGAAGATCATCGCCCGTTCCTTCTTTCGTACGGTCTATTTCCTTCCTTACATCACCTCGATCGTGGCTGCGGCGATGGTCTGGCGTTGGATCTATCACCCCCAGGGCGGAGCGGCGAATTATTTTTTCAACCTGCTGGGCTTGCCAATGCAACAGTGGCTATTGGAACCGACGGGGATATTCAAGCTCTTGCTTGGCGGGGCTGGTATCACCATCCCGGAATGGGCCGGAGGTCCCAGCCTGGCGCTAGTAGCGGTGATGCTGATGACTATCTGGCAGTCGGCAGGGTTCGATATCGTCATTATGCTGGCCGGTCTGGGGAATATCCCTGGTGAGCTCTATGAAGCGGCCCGCATTGATGGGGCCAAGGAACGGCACCTTCTTCGCCATATCACTCTACCCCTGCTTTCGCCGACCCTTTTCTTCCTCGGTATAATCACTACTATTCGTGCCTTCCAGGCCTTCAATCAGATTTACATAATGACCAATGGTGGTCCGGTGGACACGACACGGACGGTAACCATGTACATCTTTTCCAACTTCTATGAGTACACCAGGGTGGGCTATGCCTCTGCAGTGGCCTTTGTGCTGTTCTTCGTCATCCTTGGCCTCACCATCATCCAAATACGTGTCGTCGGACAGCGGGTGCATTATTAATGTGGCTGGTGTGTTGTATCGGCGAGGGAACGCAATGAAGAAAAAGACTACTTGGTTTTACCGCTTACAGAGTATCTTTGGGCGGGTGGTGATCCATCTTGTGCTCTTGGTGGGAGTAGTGATCGTTGTCTTCCCGTTCTACTGGATGGTCACCACCTCCTTCAAGACCTTAGATGAGGCTGTTCAATTCCCACCGACGCTTTTGCCCAAGGTGTGGATGTTCAGTAACTGGATTGAGGCTTGGAACTCCGCCCCCTTTGGTCGCTACTTCTTCAATTCCATCTTCGTCTCCACCTCAGTGACCTTTTTGGTTCTGACGACGTCGGTGCTGGCGGCCTACACCTTCGCCCGCATTCGTCTTCCAGGAAAGGATCTAATTTTCGTACTTTTCCTGGCGACGATGATGATCCCCTTTGAAGTGATATTGATTCCCGACTTCGTCATCGTTAAGAAACTTGGTTGGTACAATACCTATGCGGCCCTGATCCTACCTTGGTCAGCACAGGTGTTTAGCATCTTTTTGATGCGTCAATTCTTCTTAAGCGTACCATTAGATCTCTATGAGGCGGCTCAGGTGGATGGTTGTACGCACCATCGCTTTCTCTGGCATATAGCTTTGCCCTTATCGGTGCCGGCCTTGCTCACCTGTGGTATCTTCTCCTTCCTGGGCAGCTGGAACGCACTCCTGTGGCCACTTATCACTACCTCCTCCTCGGAGATGCGGCCATTGCAAGTGGGACTGGCTGTTTTCCTCACTGAGGAAGGCATCTACTACCAGCTGCTTATGGCCGCGGCCACATTCACCGTCCTGCCGATCATTATTATCTACTTCTTTGCCCAAAGACAGTTCATCGAAGGGATCGCTCGAACTGGAATAAAGGGCTGATGGAACAGCCGTAATCGAAATAAAGTGCAGAAAGGAGTCGTACGTATAATGTCTGAATCCAAAGGAACAGAATCTACAATGGTTACTCCTGTCAGCCGCGATGGTGGCGCAGGCAGGCCGAAGAAGGTCGTACTCATCGGGATTGATTCGATGACGCTGGATCTGGTGAAGCGGTTCGGTGGCGAGGGGGTGTTGCCCAACATGACTAACCTGATGGCCAGAGGGGTAACGACGGAGGCTTTCGCCTCGTTGCCCCCGGGGACGGCTATGAACTGGAACACCATTGCCACTGGCGCTCATCCGGGGACGCATGGGACAGTGGCGATGTGGATGCACCGGCCCGGTCGACCGCTGGATGAGCTGGAAAGTGGCTTCTTCTCTTATTACTGCAAGGCTGAGCGCATCTGGCAGGCCGCCGAGAGGGCTGGCAAGAAGCCATTGCTCTTAAAATACACCACCTCTTGGCCGCCTACGGTGAATCACGGTATCCAAGTCGAAGGCTTTGCCGATCCGGATTGGAGTGCCTTGGCCTTGGCGCCTCGTTGCATGTATGGAAATCGCGACTTGCCCCAGGGCTTCGCCTTCAGTGCTGCACCGCCTCCGCGGGCGCTGCCTATGGGCTTTCGTGTGGATTTGCGACCGGCCACGGGTTGGCAGAATATCCCGGACCCCACTCGACCTGCCTTAGAGGGGTTCATCCGTCTCACGACGACGCATGGTGAGGTGCGCCCCCTCTACGCTTTAATCCTGAATAGCCGTGGTGAAGGGTATGACAGGGTAATCATCTCTACGTCAAAAAATGTGCAGGATGCCCTGGCCAACATCGGTGTCGATGAGTGGAGCGATTGGTGTCGCTTGGAGTTTATAACGGAGGAGGGCAGGCGAGAAGGGTGTGTTCGCTATAAGCTGGTTGCCCTCACGCCCGATGCTAAGGACTTTCGTTTGTATCAAAGCCAGGTATATCCTGTCACCGGTTGGACCGTACCTCCTGCTCTAGCCCAGGATTTGACCGAAAGGATAGGTCCCTTCCAGGAGATAGGTGGTATCAGTTGGGTGTACTGGTGGCATTGGATTAATGCTCAAGAAGCAGCCAAGCTCTTTATAGAAGAGCTGGAGTATCAGATCGAATGGTTAAGTAAGGCCGCTGATTATCTGATGACTACTAAGAAATGGGACTTCTTTGCTACCCAATGGCATGGCATCGACCATATGGACCATTCCTTTTTAACCGCTTTAAATCCCGATCACGAGTTGCACGATCTGGGCACCGATGTAATTCGCAGAACCTATGAGCTGGCCGATCAGTATATAGGTGAGATACTAAAGCATACTGATGAGGATACGCTGATCGTTCTCACTTCAGACCATGGACATACCGAAATCGTAGCACCGCGATGGGTAGACATAAATGGCGTACTAGAAAAGCATGGACTGCTCGCCTACAAGAATACGGTGGAAACAGAGGAACCCCTGGAGACCTGGGGCTACACGCCCGTGCCCAAGCGGAAGATCGATTGGTCAAAGACCAAGGCCGCCCTTATCCACGACGGCTACATCTATGTTAACCTCAAAGGTCGAGAGCCGCACGGCATCGTTGAGCCGGAGGAGTACGACCAGGTCGTAGAACAGGTGGTTAATATAGTGGAAGATATCCGGGTCGATGGACATCCTGACAGGCGCTTAATGCAGATCGTCTTTCGTAAGGAAGATGCGGAGGTCTTTGGTTTGCATGGTGAGCTGGTAGGTGATGTGATCACCTTCGCCAAGGTACGCTATCGTGGGGGACACCATGGCAACTTTCATACCTCCCGAGCGAAGATCGGCTCTATGCGGGCGATGACCGTCTTCGCCGGGCCAGGAATCAAACGTGGTGTGGAAAGGGAGAAGGCGATCCATCTGATCGACCTGGCCCCTACCATAGCCGCCTTTTGGGGTATCCCCACGCCGCGCCAGGCGGAAGGGCGGGTGCTCCGGGACCTTTTGGATGAAAACGAATAAGCTGATTAATGCTGGAGTTTCTCCTACAGCGATTTTGACATAAGGAGGACTAATCCATGAACTCCAAACGAGTCAAGAAGGTCATCCTCATTGGGCTGGATGCACTGATGCCAGAGATGGTGGAAAAGTTCGTGGCTGAGGGAAACATGCCGGCCATCAAGCGTTTGATGGCTGAGGGGGTCTACTCGCCGATGTACTCCTCGCCACCTGTGGATACACCGACCAATTGGACAAGCCTGGCCACCGGCGCCTGGACGGGGACACACGGCAACAACACCTTCGGCGTCCATTTGCCTGGTGAACCTTTCGACCAGCCTCGCAACTTCAGCGAAAACCTCTTCCCCAAGTTCCCCAATAGGGCCAAGAATAACCTCAACCAGTTATCGCGGGCCGAGTACATCTGGCAGGCGGCGGAACAGGCGGGCAAGAGGTGCATCCTGGTCAACTATCCCGGTGGCTGGCCACCCAACATCAAGAAGGGCATTGTGGTTGATGGCTCCGGTCCCTACTCCTCCGTCCTCTCCCGCCTCAGTCATCCCAATCGCTACATCGCCGGTGGGGATGAGGTGCAAGGTCCTATGCCGTTAGTTTCCGTTCCGCTCGGCCTGGGGGACAATCCGCGCGGTCCCATCCCGCTCAGCCTTGGCCCGGCTGCTGGCTGGCGCAATCTCCCCCCCTTCTCACGTCCGCCCCTGGAGGGGGAGCTTGTGGTGCCTCGCTCGGTGGGGTTCTGGGCCGACAAGGATGGGCGCTGGAGGGTAGGTGATGCGTCTTCTAGCGAGAAGCTAGTTTATCATCTTCTGCTCCTGGGCGCTCAAGGTGGGGGATATGATCGGGTGCTTATCTCCAGGGAGAAGGATGCTAAGGAGGCTCTTTGTGTGCTCAAGGTGGGGGAGTGGAGCGGGTGGCTTCGTGCTGACTTTGAGACGCCCTATGCGCCGGTGCGGGGCAAGTTCAAGATACATCTGGAGGAGTTATCGTCGGATGGGAGGAGGGTGAGCCTACAGCGGACGGTGATCTTCAATTCCGAGGGCTGGGCCTATCCGGAGGGGGTAGGGGAGGAGTTGATTGAGGAGATGCTGGCCCTGGAGAGTGGTGAGCGGGCAGGGGAAGAGGAGGAGTTGACCCAGAAGGTGCCGGTCATCTGCCCGGTATATGAGCCCACGTCGATCCCCCATCAGGCGGCGGGGATAGCGGCGATGACGCGTTATCTGGCCCAGAAGTATCCCTGGGACCTCCTCATTGTCCAGCTTCACGCCCCGGACGGCCTCTACCACGAGACCCAGAATGAGATCTGTCCTGATTGGGCCCTTTACGATCCCCAAAGGGCGGAGGAGGCCTGGGAGAGGTTTCGCCAGGAGTACAAGGTGCTGGACCAGATGGTGGGGGAGATCTTACGTCACTGTGCTGATGAAGAGACGCTAAAAGTGGTCCTCTCCGACCATGGCTGCATACCCACGCTGAAGACGGTCTGGGCAGGAAAAGCCCTTATGGAGGCTGGTCTTTTGTCCTACAAGAAAGATGAGGCTGGGCGCCTGGTGCTGGATTGGGAGAAGAGCAAGGTTATCCTCGGCGATTTTCCTCTGGCTATGAACATCTGGGTGAACCTCAAGGGGCGAGAGCCGCAGGGCATCGTGGGGCCTGGCGAGGAGTACGAAAGAGTGCGCACCGAGGCCATAAAGGCTCTTTACTCGATGCGGGACCCGGAGACGGGGGAGTGTCCGGTGGTACTGGCCCTGCGCACGGAGGAGGCCAGCTTCCTGGGACAGTGGGGAGACAGGGTCGGCGACATCGTTTACTATTTCGCTGCTGGCTACTCAAATAAACGTACCATCTTCTCCGCCGGTCCTATCGACCCATCACTGATCCCGGAGACGGGCTTCGAGACTGTGTACGAAGGGATATGGGCCGTCCGGGGTGTCTATTTGCAAGGCATACACGACTGCTACTTGCCAAACGCAGAGATCAGTGGTTGTTCGGTACGAGCGGTCCTGGTGATGGCTGGGCCGGGGATAAAGCGAGGCTATCGGCTGCCTGTGCCGCCCTGGACTGTAGACGTGGCGCCGACGATCGCCTATCTTTTGGGCATCCCAGCCCCGGCTCAATCCGAGGGCAACATCGTGGGGAACGCCTTAGAGGTTGGCTGAGGTGAAACGCTGGCCGATAAATTCCTATGCCGAGCTGCTACGGGCATATCGTTTGTTGAAGACAGCGGGCGGCGGGGTTGGTGGGCCATTGTTACCACGGCGACAGCGCGACCTCACTCTGGTCAATCTGTTCAAAGACTTTTATCTGGTTATCGGTTGTGATTCTGATGGTGGGATTGGACCGAAGGAAAATGATGTAGTTAAGGTTCCTGGCTTCTCGTTGGGACGGGCGGGGGCCAGGGTAGCTCTAATGGAGGTCTTAGCCAGCGGCGCCATGCCGCTGATCGTGATTGATACCCTGAGCGTGGAGATGGATCCCACCGGCCTGGAAATCATCGCGGGTATAAGGGCGGAGGTGGCCGGTCTGGGACTGGATCCTCAAGTGGTAATAACGGGAAGCACGGAAGACAATGTGCCTACCAGCCAAACAGGACTAGGGGTAACGGTGATTGGTTTGGCGCGGGAGAGGGATCTCAAGCCAGGCGGAGCACAGGTCGGTGATATTGTCGCCTGTATCGGCTTGCCCAAGTCTGGCCCTCAAGATAAGGTCTCTTTCGATGATCCAGAGATTGTTGCCCTGCCCCTGGTGAGATGGCTTAGCCATTCCAGGCGCATTCATGATGTATTGCCAGTGGGATCCCATGGCCTAAAATATGAGGCAACAATCATGGCTGGGACGGCCGGATGCTGTTTGCAGCTAGTTGAGCCGGCGGCGGTTGATCTTCAGAAATCGGCCGGGCCCAGTACCTGTGTCCTTGTGGCCTTGTCCGAGAAGGACCTTTCCTGGCTAAGGAGAGCAAGTCGTGCACCGCTGCGTATCATCGGTTCTATATTTTGAGATAGTGGAGATTGGAGATGAGTGATCTTTTGAATAAAGCTTACGGTTGTCTGATGGGGGTGGCTCTGGGTGATGCGATGGGGATGCCCTCCTCCCTTTGGACGCCAAGACAGATAAAGGAGCGTTTTGGCCGAATCGAGGGGTTTCTACCCGGTCCAGCGGATCATCCCATCCACGCTGGGCTGAGGGCTGGTCAAGTGACTGATGATACCCAACAGACGCTCTGTTTGGCCAAGGCGATCATTGAGAGGGGAGCAGTAGTCGCCGAGGCCGTGGCGGCGGCCTTAGTGCAGTGGGCTATAGATAATAGGGCCCTGGAAACAGATCTGCTTGGCCCCAGCTCAAAGCGGGCCCTCTCTCTATTGCTTCAGGGTGTCCCTTGCCAGCAGGCCGGACAGTACGGTGATACCAATGGGGCAGCGATGCGGATCAGCCCCATCGGGATCATCCATCCAGGGGATATTCCTGGCGTTGTGGCTGACACAGAGATCGCCTGTTTGCCAACCCATGGCACGAGTCTGGCCATCTCCGGCGCTGCGGCCATCGCCTGTGCTATCGCCAGTTGCCTGGGTGGCGAGGGAAGTGTGGATGGGGTCGTAGCCGCCAGCAAGGAGGGGGCGATTTTGGGTAGGGAGCGGGGTAGGGAAGTGCCGGGTCCGGCTATAGATAAGCGCATAGATTGGGCTGTGCGGATAGCCAGGCGAGGGTCATCACCAGGGGAAGCCTACGCCGACCTCTATGACTATATTGGAGCAACGGTAGCCATAGCCGAGACGGTGCCGGCGGCCCTGGGTCTATTCGTGTTGGCCGAGGGGGACCCGCTGAAGACTGTTCTATATGCGGCGAATATGGGTGGTGACTGTGACACTATTGGGGCTATCGCTGGTGGCATCGCCGGGGCCTTCACAGGTGTAGGAGCTTTTCCCGGAGAATATATAGAGCTGATCGAGGAAGTCAACAACCTGAATCTGCGGCAGCTGGCGCAACAGTTGTTGGCTCTAACGACGTAATAATCTGACCAGGGGGTTGGCGGATGCGACGGGTGATCCTGGATGTGGACACCGGCATCGATGATGCCATGGCCATTTTGTTGGCTTTGAGGAGCAGACAACTGGCTATAGAGGCCATAACGACTGTAGCGGGTAACACCATAATAGAGCAGGTGACGGAGAATACGCTCAAGGTACTCGAGTTGGCTGGAGCTGATGATATCCCTGTGGCCAAGGGAGCGAGCAGGCCATTAGTCCGCCCTTTACATCTTGGTCGGCACGTGCATGGCGAGGATGGGTTGGGCAATACGAATCTTCCTCAGCCTAAGCTGCGGCCTCTGTCGGAACATGCGGTAGACCTTCTTATATCGCGGGTGATGGCTTCGCCGGGTGAGATCACCCTTATCACCAGTGGAACCATGACCAATCTGGCCTTAGCCCTTCTTAAAGAGCCCCGCCTGGCTAAGGAAGTCAAGGAGGTATTCTTGATGGGTGGGGCGGTGGCTCGCCCGGGCAATGTCACCCCGGTAGCGGAAGCCAATATATGGCGTGATCCCGAAGCGGCCAAGATTGTCTTCCATTCAGGCATGCCGCTGACGATGGTAGGCTTAGATGTAACGATGAAGGCTATCCTCACACCCGATCACCTGGAGCCGATTCGCTCAGTGCCGTCGCCTGTGAATGACTTCGTGTTGGCCTTATTGCAGCACTATATGGGTTCTTACCGGCGTTCCTCTGGCTTGTCTGGTTGTCCCTTGCACGACCCGATGACTGTGGCTGTGGCCATCGACAGGACGCTGGTGACCACAGCCGATTTGGCTGTGGAGGTGGAGACGAGCGGGGAGTTTACTAGCGGGCAGACAGTCGCTGATCGCCGCAAGAGACGGGAATTTCCGCCGCCGAATGTCAAGGTTTGTTTGGATGTGGATGCTGAGCGGTTTCTTCGGTTCTTTGTAAACACCCTGGCCACCGAATCGGCGAATCTAACTTTGCCGGGTTAAACGGTTGTGCTAGCTTACGGGTGCAGGAGACGAGATATTTTGGGCAAGCGGGCTTTAAGCGCTCCGAAAGGAGGTGGATGTACCTTTTGCATTGAAAGATCGATTAGAGTTTTGGAGGATCTGTTGGGCAGTGTCAATTTTTCCAAGGGAAAGGAGACGAAAGATGGTGAGATTTCTTAACATTGTGCTGGTGGCTATCTTGATAGGGGTTCTTGTTGTTGGCTGTGCCCCGGCTGTGCCGGCCCCAATGCCCACGCCAACGAAAGCACCTGTGGCTGCTGCAGTCACCCCTACGCCAACCAAAGCCCCTGTGCCGGTAGCGACACCCACCCCGGAAAACCCGGTGGATTGGGTGGAACTGAAAGCTCCGGTGGAGCTCGTCTACTGGCATACCTGGACTGGGATACACGAGAAGGCCCAGGCGAAACTGATTGATGAGTTCCAGAAGAAGTATCCGAACATCAAGATCAAGGCTGAATACGCGGGTGATTTCACCAAAAGTTATCAGAAGCTGATGGCCGCTATTCAAGCTGGCAGCCCGCCTGATATGGCCGTAGCTTACGAGAATAATATCGCTAACTTCGCCAAGGCTGGTGTCGTGGTGGCTCTCGATGACTACGTGGCCAGCAAGAAGTATGGCCTCTCCAAGGAGAGCATGGATGATTTCTTCAAACCGGTCATCCAGCGCGTCACCTATCGTCAGTATGGCAACAAGCTGCTTGGTTTCCCCTTCACCGTCAGTGATTTGATTATGTACTACAATGCGGATATGCTGAAAGAGGCGGGGGTGACGACCATCCCCCCGAAGACCTGGGATGAATTCCTGTCCGCCTGTAAAGCAGCGAAGGAGAAGCTGGGCAAGAACGGCTATGCTGTCTTCCATGGTCCCTCGCCCATCCATGCCATGATTTACTCCTTCGGGGGCAAATCATTCAGCGAGGATGGCACGAAGGCCCTTCACGATCAGCCGGCCGGGCTGAAAGCCTTCCAGCTGCTGGAAACGTTCATTAAGGGTGGTTATGGCTATTTTATCACCCTTGCGCCGACCATTGGCGATGATATGAACGATTTCATCGCGGGCAAGGTGGCCTTCATCATTCGTCCAAGCACGATTCTTCCTTTCTTGAAGAATGGCATCAAGGACAAGTTCAAGTATGGGGCAGCTCTCATCCCACAGGCAGCGGACAATAAGGATCCAGCCACGGTGATGTTCGGGCCCAGCCTAGCTGTGTTCAAGAGCACGCCGGAAAAGCAGCTGGCCGCCTGGGAGTTCCTGAAATTCTGGACGAGTCGAGAGGCGACGGTACAATGGGCTATTGAGGCCGGCTTCCTGCCCTTGCGAAAATCGGCCACAGAGGATCCGAAGTACAAGGCGTATTTAGCGGCTGATCCGCTAAATAGGGTGGCCTTTGAGGTGATGCCTTACGCTAAGCTGGAAGGGCCGAACATCGCTGCTATCGGCGAGATCCGCAATTATGAAATCGCTGCGGCCGAGTCTGTGCTCACGTTGAAGAGGAGCCCGGAGGAGGCCGTCAAGGAGCTGACGGCGAAGGCGAACAAGTTGTTGGCTGAAAGCAAGTAAAGCCAGCGCTGAGTGTGCTGCTGGAGCGGGCAGGAACTGCCCGCTCCAGCAGCGATCCGATTATTTCAATGACTGTCAATAATGGGGTTCCAAGGGGGTGTCCTTCTTCGAAGGACTGGGATGGCCTGGGGACACAGCCTATATTCAATCCCCCCTTCTCCCGCTGGATGGGGGGCGCATAGGAGCGAAGCCCCTCTGCTGGCCTGCCCGCCGCAGGTGGGGGTTTGGGGTACCCCCAAATTTATCCCTCCTTCTCCCACTGGAGAGAGGGGAGGTCACGGAGGGAGGGCACCGTCCCACTACTTGGAGTGAATCGGGATAGTCTAGACCCAATCCCCCTTCTCCCGCCGGAGTGGGGGAGGTCAAGGAGGGTTCTGGGGCTCAACCTGGTCCCTGCTCTCCTCTTCCAGGGGGTAGTCCAGAAGGGGATCCCCTTCTGGGAGGGTTCTAGGGCTCCGCCCTAGTCCAGATACCCCCCTTCTCCCGCCGGAGTGGGGGAGGTCAAGGAGGGTTCTGGGGCTCAACCTG
>JAMCVK010000008.1 GCA_023475225.1 Chloroflexota bacterium | reverse complement strand
TCGAACGTATCTTGAGGGTGATGCTCAAAGCCGACGCCTTTCTGAAAGGAAACAAGAAGGAAGCGATCGAACTGGTGGCTAAAGGAACGAAATGGGATCCGGCTCTGGTGGAGGCTACATGGGGGGAATATCAGTACAAAACTGAGCTGAGCCAGGGGTTGCTCGACGAGTGGCAAAGCCAGGCCCAATGGGCGATAGATGTGGGTCTGGCCCCGAAGGGAGCAGCGATGCCCAACTTCAAGCCGTATGTTTACCTCGATGGCTTGAAGAAGGTTGATCCGGCGGCGATTACAGTTAGGTAGGGACGTCTACCTCTCAGCTAGTACACCTCAGGATGACCCGCTCTACTTGGGGCGGGCAACTGCCTGCCCCAAGTAGAGCCACTTTGTGTCGCAATATAGGCGCATGGAGGGAAGCATGATCTTTGAGAAGGCTACTGTTATCACTGTAGATGCGCAACGTCGTATCATCCTCGATGGAGCGATCGTCGTTCAGGGCGACCGCATCGTGGGGGTGGGGAAGACTGACGAGATAAGGAAGCAGTTCCCCGCTGAGGAACGGATCGATGCCACAGGAAAGCTTATCTTGCCAGGGCTCATCAATACCCACGTTCACCTGGCCCAGGCTATGCTCCGTAGCTGTGCCGATGATCTGCCCATCTTACAGAGGCTTGGACAGCGGATTTGGGTATTGCAAGGGAATTACACTGCGGAGGATGGGCGGGCCAGTGCTGCCCTTTGTCTATTGGAGATGTTGCGCTCGGGCACTACAGCCTTCGTCGAGTCGATGATCGTCAGCCGCTATGGGTTTGATGGAATAGCTGAGGTGGTAAGAGAGTCTGGGATGAGAGCTGTCCTGTCCAAGACAGTGATGGACATGCCCGGCTATGCCGCAGCGTCAAAGATTATGTACCACGGTTTGGTGGAGGATCGGCAGGCCAGTTTGGCTGAAGCCTTAGCCATGCACGATAAATGGGATGGGGTGGGCGATGGTCGCATCAAAGTCTGGTTCGGTCCCCGCACACCGGGAGGATGCACGCCTGATCTATACCAGGAGATCAGCAAGATTGCCGCGAAAAGAGGCATGGGTATCACGATCCACCTGGCTGAGGTGCAAGCCGATGTGGAGTATACGAAGGGCCAATTCGGCCTGCTGCCCGTTGAATTTGCTGAAAGCGTTGGCTTGCTGGGGCCAAATTGCCTCCTGGCCCACGCTGTTTGGTTAACAGAGGCCGAGATAGCCACCCTTGCTCGGACGGGGACGCATGTGGTGCATTGTCCCTCTTCTAATATGAAAGGAGGACACGGCTTCGCCCCGATTCCGGCGATGCTTCAGCGTGGGGTCAACGTGGGCTTGGGCACCGATGGTGGTCATAGCAATAATACCTACGATCTCGTACGAGAGATGAAGCTCGCTGCAGTCATCCACAATGGCATCATCCTCGATCCGACGGTGATGCCGGCCGAACAAGTAGTTGAGATGGCCACGATCAATGGGGCTAAGGCCATGGGACTAGATAGTGAGATCGGCTCCTTGGAGGTTGGCAAGAAGGCAGATTTGGTCATCATCGATATGGACAAGCCCCATCTAACCCCTTGTCCCAATCCTGTTTCAGGGTTAGTCTACAGCGCCTGTGGAGGTGATGTTGATACAGTGCTTATAGATGGAAAAGTAGTGGTCAAGGATGGCCATGTTCTTATCCTGGATGAGGAGCAGATCCTGGCTGAAGCAAGGCGACGTGCCCAGGCGCTTTTAGCCAGGACAGGTGTTCAACCGTTTCCCAGATGGCCTATCCTGTAGCTGTGTATGCCAGGCCTGGTGAGAGAGCGTGTACTGGCAAAAGGGCTGAGCGATTGTTAGGGTGTCTTAAGGAGGGTGAGATGAATCAAATCACCTATTCAATTATCAAGGAGATCGTTGATACTGCTCTACAGAGGAGACCGCCGGACCTGATCCTGAGGAACTGTCGCCTGGTCAACGTCTATGCAGAGCAGGTCTATGATAGCGATATTTTGATCAGCAGTCAGCGCATCGCTGTCTTAACCCCAGTTGGCGCTATGCAGGGTCAAAATGTCCTGGATTGCCAAGGTTATTTTGCCCTGCCTGGCTTTATGGATGGGCATATACATCTTGAATCGAGCGCCCTCGGACCGGCAGAGATAGCTCGCATCATTGTTCCCCGTGGTATGACCTCCGTCTTTGCCGATCCACACGAGATCGCCAATGTGCTAGGTGTAGAGGGCATCCGTCTGCTGCTGGACATGATCAAAGGATTACCCCTTCGCCTCTTCCTCTGTGTCCCTTCCCATGTGCCGGCTGCGCCTGATTTAGAGACAAGCGGGGCTAGCCTGGAGCTGTCCGAGATCACGGAGATGCTGGGGTGGGAGGATACAGTCAGCCTTGGTGAATTAGATCCCTCCAAGGTTTTATCTCTTTCCGAGAAGTATATCGCTGAGGTGATAGCGGCTCTCAAGGCGAGCAAGGTCGTTAATGGGCATACGGCTGGACTGAAAGGCCTGGATCTGAATGCTTATATCGCCGCTGGGATCCTTGATGACCATAACAGCCTGAATATAGCTGCCTATCTAGAGCGCCTCCGCCTGGGCATGAAGGCGATGGTCAGGGAGGGTAGGGGAGCTTACACCCTTACAGAGGTGATTCAAGGTATCCTCCGGGAGCGATTGCCCACGCGGCACGCCTTTTTCTGTGTTGATGATAAGCATGCCAATGACCTAGTCGATGAGGGACACATCGACCATTGTATCCGCCGGGCCATCGCCCTGGGCATCGATCCCATCGCAGCCATCCAGATGGGTTCCCTAAATTGTGCTGAGCGTTATCGAGTGGATCATCTCGTCGGTAGTATAACCCCTGGCCGGTTGGCTGATATCGTCCTTTGCCGCGACCTTAATGACATTCACGCCGAGGTTGTGATCGTTGATGGTAGCGTGGTGGCCAGAGATGGGGAATTACTGGAGAAGCCCACAGTGGCAACCTACCCAGCCTGGGCTCTTGATACCATCAATCTGCCCCGTCCCTGCCAGCCGACTGATTTCGCTATCAGATGCAGCAAGGCGGAGGAAACGGTAAAAGTAAGGGTCATGGCCAAAGAACCGATTAGTAATATGAGTAAGATAGCCATCGAAGAGCTGAAAGTGGGGAATGGGTTTGTCCTTCCCGATCCGCAGCGGGATATCCTTAAGATAGCTGTCGTAGAGCGATATAAACGAACAGGACGGGTCGGACTCGGCTTCATCAGTGGCTTTGGTTTTCGAAATGGGGCGATCGCCTCCTCTGTTTGTCACGACCACCATAACATTGTTGTCATCGGTAGCAGTGATACTGATATGGCCATTTGTGTGAATACCATTGCTGAGATGAAGGGTGGTTTCGCAGTGGTCAAAGATGGTCAGGTGACGGCAAAGGTGCCTTTACCCTTGGCCGGATTGATGAGCGACCAGCCTTATGAGGTACTTGTGCAACAGATGGAAGCGCTGAACCGGGCCGCTGCAGAGCTGGACGGTGCCCCTCGAGCCCCGTTCATGAGCCTGAGCTTTGTCTCCTTGCCCAGTGTCCCTGAACTCGGGCTCTCTGATCGAGGACTGATTGATGTGCGCTCCCAGCGGTTGATCGGCCTATTCCCTGATGCGCCCTAAAGTTCTGGAGTATCCTTGTAGTTGGCTAATGGTTAACAGAATAGGGCAATTGTAAAGTTTTGCTTGACAAGACTTACGGTGGATGCTATGATGAGCCCCGCCAAACTATTCTTCTTTAAGGAGGATCAAACAGTGAAGACCGATTCCTTTAAGGGCAGAGATTGGATCACCGATCTTGAGTACACCAAGGAAGAGCTGGAGACGATCCTAGAGGTAGCCTTTGATCTGAAAAGACGGTATGCCACCGGCGAACTACACAATCACATTTTGAAGGGCAAGACCCTCTTCATGATCTTCTACAATATGTCTCTGCGTACCCGAAACAGCTTTGAAGCAGGTATGACTCAGCTCGGCGGACATGCCCACTTCCTCGAGCCAGGGAAAATTTACGCCCCGGCCCTGGCCGGCATGGAGAAGGCCTATACAACAGAGCGGGTCTCCGATGTGGCTCGTACCCTCTCCCGCATGGGTAATGCTATCTCCATCCGTTGCTACGGTGAGCCGGTGAACTGGATCTATGGTAAAGCCAACGCTATGATCAGGGAATTTGCCCATTGGGCTCATATCCCCGTAATTAACATGGAGTGCGACATGTATCACCCCTGCCAGGGGATGGCTGACGTAATGACTATGATTGAGAAGCTGGGCGATGTCCGCGGCAAGAAGTTTGTGATGAGCTGGGCCTACTCTCCCAGTGTGGAGAAGCCCTTAGCTGTACCTCAAAGCGCCATCAGTGTCGCTTCGAAATTCGGCATGAATATTGTACTGGCTCACCCCAAGGGGTTAGAGCTCGATCCCAATTTAATTCAGGCGGTCAAGGATAATGTGAAACGCTATGGTGGCTCGTTTGGGATCAGCAATGATATGGCCGAGGCGTTCAAGGGGGCTGATGTAGTCTACCCCAAAGCCTGGACTTCGGTCCACAACATCCCACCTGAGGCGCCGAAAATAAACCTGGAGGCTACCCAAAAGCTCTTCGACGCGAACAAGCACTGGATCTGCGATGCGGAGATGCTCTCCAAGGCCAAGAAGGATGTCTTGTACATGCACTGTTTGCCTTGTGATCGGGGCTTCGAGGTCACCGACGAGGTCATCGATGGACCTAACTCTGTGGTCTTCGATGAGGCCGAAAATCGATTACATGCCCAAAAGGCGATCATGTCCTTGACGATGCGCTAGGGTAGTAGTCAGCGCCAAGGAGATAACCAGCGATGGCCAGCCAATGCTGGCCATCGCTGGTTAGGGGTGTTTAAAATAGTAAATGAGAAAGGAGTAGAAAGTTAGCAATGGCCGTTAATTTGAAGGGCAGGGACCTAATTACAACACAGGAATGGTCGGTCGAGGAGATCGAGGCCGTCTTGGATTTAGCTAAAGATATGAAGAAGCGTCGCTACAATCATCCCCTGGGCAACTGTCTGAAGAACGAAACATTCTTCATGTTCTTCTATAATCCCTCCGTACGCACCAGACAATCATTTGAGTGTGCTGCGACAGAGCTGGGTGGTCATGCCCAGTTCTTAGAGCCCAAAGCGATGCGTTTGAAGACGAAAACAACCGCTGGCGAGACGGTTGAAGATGCAGCCAAGGTGATGAGCCGCTATGCTGTTGGCATCGGCATTCGTATCTTGGAGGATGCCATCGAGGAATACGGGCAGGGAGACGCCTTGCTCCGGGAGTACGCCTATTGGTCGGACGTGCCCATCATCAGCATGGCCCATGACAAGTATCATCCCTGTCAGGGCCTGGCCGATGTGATGGGAGCGCGCGAACACCTGGGAGACGTAAGGGGTAAGAAGCTCCTCATGGTTTGGGGAAAGGGGGCCCTGGTGCGTTCTTGGTGTTCAGTGCAGGAGAGTCTGCTCATCAATACCAGGCTGGGCATGAACGTGACGTTGGCTTATCCCGAGGGGTATGACCTGGATCCTCAAGTTATGGAGGCTTGTCGCCAGAATGTGGCCGCCACGGGGGGCAAGTTTGGGATAACGCACAACCTGGAAGAGGCTTATAAGGGGGCGCATATCGTTTACTCGCGTAACTGGATGAGCCCCAAACGCTACCAGTGGACGAAGGAACAAGAGATAGAGATGGCCATGAAGCACTCTGAATGGATCTGTACCAGGGAGCTGATGGAGCTCACTGATAATGCCTTGTACACGCATCCGATGCCCATCGATCGAGGTGCTGAAGTCACTGATGAAGTAGCTAGCGGCCCGCGCTCGATTATCTATGATGTCGCTGAGAACCGATTACACGTCCAGAAAGCGGTCATGGCCCTGACGATGGCCGATCTGTAAACTGTAGTAGAGAGAAAAGGAGTAGTCGAATATGTCAAAGGTAGCTGTAGTAGCTATTGGAGGTAACTCGCTCATTAAAGACCCGCAGCATCAGACGGTCCCTGACCAAGCGGAGGCAGTGCGGGAAACCTGCGAGCACATCGCCGGTATGATTGAGCAGGGCTGGGATGTGGTCATCACACACGGCAATGGGCCCCAGGTGGGATTCATCCTGTTGCGCTCTGAGCTGGCCAGTCATGTGTTGCATACTGTTCCCCTCGACTCTTGCGGGGCTGACACACAGGGGGCTATTGGTTACTTGATTCAGAAGGCGTTGTACAACGAGTTCCTGAAGCGAGGAATAAAGAAGCAGGCGGCGACTGTCGTCACCCAGGTTGTTGTTGATCGGAATGATCCAGCCTTCCAGAAGCCTTCTAAGCCGATTGGCCCCTTCTACGATAAAGAGAAGGCAGAGAAATATCGAGATGAGCAAGGTTGGGCTATCGTCGAAGATGCTGGCCGGGGATACCGGCGCGTAGTGGCTTCGCCCATCCCCCAGGAGATCGTAGAGAGAGACGCCATCAAGCTCTTGATCGACGCTGGATTTGTGGTGA
The DNA here is from genome assembly GCA_023475225.1 of Chloroflexota bacterium. Lineage (NCBI taxonomy): Bacteria > Bacillati > Chloroflexota > Chloroflexota bacterium. The sequence continues at coordinate 86,916 of JAMCVK010000008.1, read as the reverse complement.
TCGGCGTCGGGGGTGGTGGCATTCCTGTTATCAGGAGGGAGGATGGCGGTCTGGAGGGTGCTGAGGCGGTAATCGACAAGGACTATGCCTCAAGCCTGCTAGCCAGCAGTATCAATGCTGATCTACTCCTGATCTCCACGGCTGTGGAGAAGGTGGCGATCAATTATAGGAAACCAAACGAGCAATATCTGGACCGGATGACTCTCTCCGAAGCGAAGAGATACCTGGCCGAGGGACATTTTCCGGCAGGGAGCATGGGGCCCAAAATCAAGGCCATCATCTCTTTCCTGGAGAAGGGGGGTAAGAAGGCCCTGATCACCAGGCCGGAAACGATTGAGAAGGCTCTACGGGGAGAGACGGGTACCTGGGTAGTGCCCTGATTAGGGTTTGACTGCATAATTACCTTTAGTGAGTCTGAATTGCGGTGCGCCTCACCGCCGGCGGTGAGGCGCACCGCAGGAATAAAAATAGCCCTATCGGGCCACAGTGAGACACTTCATTGAGGGTTACCATACTGGGGAGTAGCCCAGCCTGGACAAATGCGGGGGGTGCTTGCTCAGGGTATCTGCTTGAACAGGGGGAGACCCGGCTCCTGCTCGATTGTGGTAACGGTGTGTGCGGCAACCTCAGCAAGCACATCGCCTACGATGCCATTTCAGCCATCATCGTTTCCCATATGCACCCCGACCACTTCCTCGATTTGATCCCCTATCGTTACGCTCTCGTTTATGGCTTGGGACACCGACTGGAGAGGCGCCCTTACCTCTATCTGCCACCGGGCGGTCAAATGGTGTTAGAGCACATTGTGGCCGCTTTCGCTGAAGCTGCGGACTTCCTTAGCAGTGTATTCGAAGTGCAGGAGTACGATCCCCTGGAGCCCCTGTGTGTTGGGGAACTCATCATTCGCTTTATGCCAGTCAGACATTTCATCCCGACGTTCGGTATGACTGTAATGGGCGATAAGACGATAGCCTATTCGTCTGACAGCGGCCCCTCCGAAGCGCTGGTCTCCCTGGCGAAGGACGCTGATCTCTTCCTCTGTGAGGCTACCCTTCGCCAAGCCGCTGAGGAGGGACCAGAACGAGGACATCTATCCCCAGTGGAAGCTGGGACGATCGCCAGACGAGCCGCAGTCAAGATGCTTGTGCTCACTCACATCGGCAGGGAGGCAACTGATCTCCAAAAGTGTCTGGAGGAGGTCAAGCAAATCTATGGGGGAAATGTTGCTTTGGCCAGGGAAGGCGATACGTACATCCTGTCGGGTTGTTGAACTTTCGGCTACACTTGGCTGAGGGGCAGAGTGAAGTAAAAAGTACTGCCCTTACCCAGCTCGCTTTCGACCCAAACCTTTCCCCCATGCGCCTGGACGAGCTGCTTAACGATGGACAGTCCGATGCCAGATCCACCAGTCGCCCGTGAGCGGGATTTATCGGCGCGGTAGAAACGGTCAAAGACATAGGGCAGCGCCTGCGGAGAGATACCAGGGCCAGTATCAGATACAGAGACCTGCAACCAATCTGTCTTAATGCCTGGCTGGCTCTCAGGCACAACCTTACCTCTGATAACGATCTGCCCCCCGACTGGGGTGTAGCGAAGGGCATTATCCAGGAGATTGCTTATGACCTGGCTGATGCGACCGGCATCGACCGCCACCTGGGGTAAGCCAACGGGCAGCATTGCTTCGATGAAGATGTCCTTCGCCTGCGCTTGTGCCTGTCTCTTATCTACAGCCTTGTTAATAATTTCGGCTATATCGGTAGGGACTCGTTCCAGCGGCAGTTGCCCCATCTCTGCCAGAGATAGCTCGCGCAGGTCGTTCACCAGGCGGGCTAGCAGCAGACTCTCCTCGTGTACGGAAGTGAGCTGCTCAGGTGTCAAGGGTATTACTCCATCGAGCATCCCCTCCAGATTCCCCTGGATGACTGAGAGTGGCGTCCGCAGCTCGTGGGCGATATCGGCCATAAGCTGACGCCGTTGCTCCTCGTTTCTGGCCAAAGCCTCCGCCATAGCGTTAAAGGCTGAGGCCATCTCCCCGACCTCGTCCCTGGATCGTACATCTACTCTTTGGGAGAGGTCACCACCAGCGATGCGCCTGGCCGCAACGGTTACCCTGCGCAGGGGATGCGTGATCTGTCTGGTGAGGAGGAGGCTCAGGGCTGCGGCCACGGCTACGGCCATGATGGCCGCCAGCCAGAGAGATTGGCTCATCGCCTGGAGGTAATCCCTCTCCGGGGGACCGATCACCTTCATGTTCGTCGTTCCTCCAGGCATCATCATATCTGGTCCCATCATGCCTCCCATCTCACCCATCCACCGCTGCATCATTCCCCGCCCGGTGTTGCTTGGGGCTCCACCCATCATGCGTCTCATCATTCCCCACCATTCTGAAGCGGATCCGTTTCCCTTGGGCAGGAGATGAAGCACACCAACCTGTTTATTCCCTATTACTATGGGGGACGACCAGGTGCCACAAGTATTCTCATCTACGGACTGGCCGGTCAGCCCCTGGCCGGAATCGGCCAGCGCCTTCCCTCGTCCATCGGTAAGGAGAAGTGGTTCTCCCTGTGTCTGACTCAAATCTGACAGTAGGGGCTGAACACCAGCCCAGCTGCCGTTCTTGGCGTAGTAGGCGGAGAGAGCCATAAGCGCCCTCTCCAGGCGTGCTGTAGTAGGACCCTGCTCCAGATAGGAGGCGAATTCGCTCTGCGTGCCGCGTCCCGCCAGGTAGGTCACGGTACCGACGGCGATGAAAGCCACGGCAAGGAAAGATAGAGTGAGCTTGAAGCCCAGGCTACGCACCTTTGTTTACCTCAAACTTGTAACCGACGCCGTATACCGTGGTGATTCGAAAACCCACACCCTCGGTGAGCACTTCTATCTTGTGGCGGAGGTTCTTGATATGGGTATCTATAGTGCGTTCGTACCCTTCATAGGCTTCCCCCTGGACGAGATCGAGGAGCTGGAGACGGGTGAAAACCCGACCTGGATGGCGGGCCAGCGCCTCCAGCAGCTTGAACTCGCTGGGTGTGAGCTTTAAGAGCTGACCGTGGACAGAGGCCTCATGGCGGACCGTATCGATTACCAGGCCACTTATAGCTATCTGCTCAGGTTGATCCGCTGGGGCCGTTGTCCGACGCAGGACGGCCCGCACCCTGGCCACCAATTCGCGGGGGCTGAAGGGCTTCGTAATGTAATCGTCGGCCCCCAGCTCCAGGCCGATGAGCTTGTCCGTCTCCTCATCGCGCGCCGTGAGCATAATAATGGGGATATTCGATTCCCGGCGGAGGGTACGGCATACTTCCAGTCCATCAATCTCTGGCAGCATGAGATCGAGCACGACCAGGTCTGGTCTCTCGCGGCGAGCAAGTTGCAAGGCTGTCTGACCATCCCTGGCAGTCACTGCCCGATAACCGTCCCTCTCCAGATAGGCACGCACCAGACTGACTATTTTTGCTTCGTCATCCACGACAAGGATCTTCTTTTTGGCCATATATTTTCCTGATCAATTCGTGTTCGAGTAAGTCGTTGTGCCCAGGGGCAGCTATGCTCCCACCTTCAGCCATACCTTGTTATTTTAGCATATAACCAATAGGCATACAGACCCTTTTTTTCAAACGTTCTTAAGGGGACGCGACCATGGTCGCGTCCCCTTAAGGGTCGACGGATTCGGCAGGCGATTCAGGACTGGTTTAGTACCCCCGTCCAAAGCCGCCCATCATACCACCGCCCATCATACCACCGCCCATCATGCCTTGGCCAAAGCCCCCGCCACTGAAGCCGGAGCCCCAGCCACCCCGCATCATCGGGCAATGCCAATCGTCATCATCGTAGGACGATGGCGTTGGCTGGCTGATCCGTAGGCGAACCTGCTCTCTCAACACCTGTAGCCTGGCATCAGCCTCCGCTTGGGTCAGGTAGCCGTATTTCACCCGCAACTGGAGTTGGTCTTTTTGAGGCGCCAGGATTGTATCCAGGAGCTGTTCCTCATTTACCCCCTTGGCTTGAGCGATCTCCAGGATGGTCTTCCCCTGGGTCAATTGGCTGATGATCTCATCCGGCGTTGTTCCCAGGAGGGTTGCTATCCGTTGCAAGGTCGGCTTGTCCAGATAACCATATGGACCGCCAGCATAGGGTGCGCGCGGTGTCGGGGTGGGTGGAGCAGCCGAGGCCATACCAACCGAGGAGACCAGTAGCATGGCCACCAAGGCTAAGCCAGCCACGATCAAAATCTTCTTGGGCACGTTTATTACCTCCTTTTGAGATTTCTGACCTGTACCGTACGCGAGACGTCTCGTTCGCTATAGACTGTAACAGGTCAGTATGAAGAAGTTATGAAGGGTTAATGGGAAGTTTGTGGGGATTTCGGCGCTGAGAAGTCACCAGGCGCCGGAGTAGGCCCTCATGATGAGAGGAAAATAGATGTACGGTCGATTGAGGTCTTTGACGAAAGGGGTGGCCATGATGACATCCATCGTCTTAGAGACCAGTCCCAATCGACTGCTATCGGTACAGATAAGTAGCGTGTGTTGACCCAGGGTGGTGGTCGTCGCGTCCCAGGTGAAGCTCCAACCCGAGTTCTGAAATTTAGGGCCATAGATAGCGGCTACGTCTGGACGGGGAAGTCCATAGGAGGCCGTGCCCAGCAGCGTGCCAGAGCAGGCCGTCCCATCCAGGTAAAGGCGAATAGCATTGATACCGGTGCCACTGGGACTGCCCTGGTCAATGGCCCAGCCGCTGATGTTGATGGAGGCCGCTCTCCAAACGGAGCTGCCGGGGGCTGGTGTGTCGACCTGAACGATGATACTAGCCGTCTTCTGGGCTTCAATTAAGGCTCGGTAGGCGTTGATGCGCCCGGCGCCGTAATAGTCATCCCGGCCACTGGGGCCGAGATCATCGGCCGTATTCTCGATGATCTGTTCTACCTGATCGTTGCTCAGGTTGGGATTCACTGACCAGACCAGGGCCGCCAGTCCGGCCACGTGGGGAGCAGCCTGGGAGGTACCACTACCGAGCGCGTAAGGATAGGAGGCCATACTGCATGGAAAGGTGCTGGCTATGCCAACCCCGGGGGCGGCCACATCAACGTAGGCATTGTACTGGGAAAAGTAGGCCCGGGCATCATTCTGATCTGTGGCGGCCACCGATATGACGTGTTCGAGGGAGGCCGGATAAAAGAGGGTACTGGAGCCATTGTTACCGGCGGCAGCGACGAGCAGGCAACCTTTCTGATAGGCGTAGTTGATAGCTTCCTGCAAAGACGAAGGGGGACTGGACGTTTCGCCACCCAGGCTCATATTGATGATCTTCGCCCCATGGTCCGCAGCCCAGATTATGCCCTTCTCCAGATTGCTGGTAGAGCCCTCGCCATTAGCGTCGATCACCTTGATGGGCATGATCTTGGCTCCCCAGGAGAGGCCAGCTATGCCGACCCCATTATTGGTGGAGGCAGCTACGATGCCAGCCACATGGGTGCCGTGCCCGTTATCATCTGAGGGGTTGCTGTCGTCATTGACGAAATCGTAGCCGGGGACGATCTTAGCCTGTAGATCCGGATGCCCCAGGTCAATGCCGCTGTCGAGGATGGCCACGGTGATGTCTGAGCTGCCCTGATTGATATCCCAGGCGGCCTCGGCACCAATCTTGCGCAGGTTCCACTGATAGCTGGCGAAGAGCGGATCGTTGGGGGTACGACTGATATGCAGCGTATAGTCTGGTTCCGCATATTGTACGGTGGTGTAAGCGGTGAGTGCCTTGGCAATCTGTTTCTCCTCACCAGGCGTGACGGTGTAAATGTCGGCGCCGATGGCCGGTATCGTTTCTTGTCGGGAGAGTCCATACATCATCCCCAGAATAGTTTGGGCAACCTGGTTGGCTTGGGGGTTGAACTTGACGATGATGCGGCCGGGCACGAATGTCCCTGGGGGTGGTTCTTTCAGGGCGGCGGCTCTTACTTGGGTGAGGTTCGTCGGGAGGAGGGTGAATAGGAGAACAGCTATTAAGAGAAAAAGGGGCAAGCGCTTAATGTTGCGGAGCATGCATCCTCCTTGGTTTGTATTGTTTCTCCAAGATGGAGGTGTCTTCAGGGGAGTGGCTTTCACCGCTCTAATTATATGCTCACTGAGGCATCAGTCAAGCGTCTCTTTCAGCCCCAGCCCAATCGGCTCAATTCGGCATCGCTGATGCCGAAGTGGTGGGCTATCTCGTGTATGATCGTCCTTTGCACAGCTCGCTTGATCTGCCCGTAGGAATGGTAAGATGATTCAATGGGCTTTTGGAAGATGGTTATCTTATCTGGTGGCACCAGCGTGTAGCCACTGCCTCGCTGTGTCAGAGGTATGCCCTCATAGAGTCCAAAGAGGGTTGCGGGAGGGTGAAGCCCTGCCTCTTCCAGATGCTCTGGCCCGGGCTTATCTTCGATGACGATGGCCACATTGGCCATCTTCTCGAGCACCTCCTGAGGGAGCTCATCTATTGCTCTAGCTACCATCCTCTCAAAGCTGTATCTGTCCATCGGCACATATCCTCCAGCCTTATCTTAACACCACGGTGGTCTACATCACTAGGGGGTCAACTGGAGTTTACCCCATGGTAGGTGTGCTTGGAGGATTTGGACTTGACAAGCATTCAGATTGCGGTTATAATCTTAATTAGGTTAACCTAAATAAAATATTTTGGATCGCCAAATTAGGAGGACAGTGGTGTCGTCAGCTATTGATGAATATCTTGAGGCCATTTACAAGCTACAACAGGAGGAACACCCGGTACATCCCTCTCGCCTGGCGAAGAGGCTTAAGGTTGCTCCATCGTCTGTGGCCGAGATGTTAAAGAAATTAGCCCAACAGGAACTTGTCAGCCGGACGGAGGATCTGGGCACTGTCTTGACCCCCAAAGGGGAGGAGATGGCCCTCAGATTGATTCGTAAGCATAGGCTTGCGGAGCGTTTTCTCACCGATATCCTGGGCATTCCCTGGGACAAGGCCCACGATCAAGCGTGCCAATTAGAACACGTCTTCTCGGCCGAAGCAACCGAGGGTCTGGAGAAGTTCCTGGAAAATCCGAGGACGTGTCCTCACGGTTACCCCATCCCCCAGAAGGATGGCACGCTCGTGGAGGAGGCGACCCGCTCCCTGGATGATCTTCAGCCAGGGGAGAGAGCGGTCATCATCTGCGTTGATGAGGAGGAGCCCAAAATGCTTCAGTATCTGGCCACCCTTGGGCTGCTACCATCGACAGAGATAGAGGTGGAAGAAGTAGGACCATTTCACGGTCCGTTTTTGGTTCGGGTTGGTAGGGCTAAGTATGCCCTTGGTCGAGAGGTGGCTTCCAAGATTCGGGTAAAGGCGATGGCAGTTGCTGAGCGAGGCAGAGGAAGGATCGCTGGGCGAGGCAGAAGAAAGATGCGCTGGGGTTGGAGATCACCGCCGCAGGATCCGAACGGGGGGATATAAACGATGCCGTTATCTTGCCACAGCGCTTTACAGAAGATCAAGGTTGATACCGATCTTACCGTTGCCCTAGCTGGTAACCCCAACGTAGGTAAGTCAAGCATCTTTAATCAACTTACCGGGATGGCCGTGGTCACGGCCAATTATCCGGGAAAGACGGTTACAGTCAATATGGGGACGACCAAGTTTGATGGACACACCATTGGTGTTATCGACTTACCTGGTACCTATGCTATCGGCGCCATCTCAGAGGATCAATGGGTAGCCCGACAAGCAGTCTTGGATGGTCATCCTGATGTGGTGGTCATGATCGTTGATGCTACTAACTTGGCCCGCAATCTCTATATGGTCCTTCAGTTCCTGGATCTGGGTTTACCGATCGTGGTGGCCTTGAACGTTGTCGATCAGGCCGAACAGCAAGGGCTCATTACCGATGTGGAGCATTTGTCACAGCTGTTGGACGTGCCCGTAGTGCCCACCGTGGCCACGCGGGGCGAGGGCATCAGCGAACTATTGAAGGCGACGCTCGAGGCATCGCGGAGAGGGCACAAGTCTGATGTTCGCCACGCACCTTATGGTCGGGATATCGAGGAGCCGATCTCTGCCCTTAGTCAATTTCTTATAGCGAACGAGGTCGCTTTGCCATATGGACTGTCACCACGAGCGATAGCCATCCTCCTGTTGGAGGGGGATCCGGAATTCATTCAGATGGTAGCCGCCTCGCCTCAGGGAAAGGAGATTCTGGATCAAGCCCAGGAGATGTCTGAGCAGATCGCCTACAAGCACGGCGAGCCCGCACCGTTGCGCATCGCCCGTGAAAGGCATGGTTTGGCTGGCAGCATTACCGCTCAAGTTCAGACGACCGTTCCCAGGGTAGAAACGCTGGCCAACCGCTTATGGCGCTACACCACTGCTCCTCTGACCGGAATCCCCATTCTCCTGATCGTGCTCGCCGCCACCTTCGCCTTCCTTTTTTATGTTGGTGCATTCTTATCTACAGTATTCAGCGATCTCTGGGCGGCTTATGTCTCACCGCTCATCGCTATGCCGATTCATTTCGTTCTGGGAGATTCTGTCCTGGCCAAGACCCTCCTCTGGGGCTTCGACGCTGGCATCGAAGCCGCGCTGGCTGTCGGTATACCCTACGTGCTGACCTTCTACTTTCTCCTGGCTGTGCTTGAGGATACTGGCTATCTCAACTCGGTTGCCTTCCTCGCCGATCGCCTGATGCATAACTTGGGGCTACACGGACGAGCCATCATCCCACTCGTGGCCGGCGCAGGTTGCAATGTCCCAGCTGTAATTAGTACACGGGTTTTGCCTACAATGCGTGAGCGTCTGATCGCCAGTACCCTGATCACTTTAGTGCCCTGTAGTGCTCGCACAGCAGTCATTTTAGGGGCCGTGTCATTGTACGCTGGCTGGTTACCTGCCCTGAGCATTTACGCCATTGTTTTGGTGCTCGTCGGGTTGGTTGGCCTGGGGTTAAATAAGGTGATGCCAGGGCATTCGACTGGGCTGGTGATGGAGATGTTTCCTTTCCGGATGCCCTCCTTTGGGGCGACTCTGCGGAAGACGTGGGCCCGTTTCCAGTCCTTCGTCTTTGTGGCTGCTCCTATCGTTCTGGTGGGCAGTATCGTCCTGGGAGCACTTTACGAGACCGGTTATATTTGGAACCTGGCCGCTCCCCTTGCCCCGATCGTGCAGGGCTGGTTAGGTTTGCCACCGGTGGCTGGTCTAACTCTGATCTTCGCTGTACTCCGTAAAGAGTTGGCCTTGCAGCTCCTGGTTACTCTGGCCATCGTCCAATATGGAGGAGGAGCAAGCGATCTCCTTCATTTCATGAATCAAAATCAAATCTTCGTTTACGCCCTGGTCAATACTATTTATATTCCCTGCGTGGCGACGATCGCTGTTCTGGGTGAGGAGCTTGGCTGGAGAAGGGCCTTACTGATAACAGGCTTTACGATCTCCCTAGCCATCATCATAGGCGGTATAGTTTGGCGCCTGCTTCCCTTGTTTGGATGGTGAGATAAGTGAAGGATCAGGTCAAGAGGGATAAGATCACTAGAGAGAATACAAATTATCAGTGCCCCTTTTGTGGCCGTCGATTCACAGCGGCGGAGGCTGAGGGGTGTAAGGCGTGCCCAAAGCTCTGGCGCTGCGATCTGGTGATGTGCCCCCATTGTGGCTATGAATTTCCCCGAATAGGTCGATAGCCTCCGCCAGCTACAGTCAGGCTGAACCTCCTAACTTGGGCCACTAGTCCTGGCTTTAATGATATGCTACACTAATGCAGGTGGGGTCTTCAGTTCTTGATCCAAAGAGGCAATCCCTAAGTCCTGCTTTGTTTACCTCAGGCCTAGAGCTGTTGTATGACTAAGAAGACTGGGAGGCATAGCGCTTTTAGTGATGAAGACGACAATGCGGGCAACCCGGGGTTATGTGGTTATCGATGAGGAAAGATGTAAAGGATGTGAAATCTGCGTTAGTGTCTGCCCCACGGGAGTGCTAGTCTTGGCTGATCGTTTTAATCATAAGGGATACCGCCCGGCGATGATGTGGAGGGGTGGGGAGCGTTTACCCCCACACTCCATGAGGCATCCGTTCGAATCATGGCGTAGTACAGCCAATGGACGGGAGGGTGAGTGCACGGGCTGCACACTGTGTGCCAGAATGTGCCCCGATGTAGCTATAACTGTTTACCGAACGGCGAACCATCCCTCCCGCAGAGGCGGCGTTTCCGAACGTCCTCGATGAGGAGGAGCAGATGGGCGAAAAGATATTAATGAAGGGTAACGAAGCCATTGGCGAGGGGGCGGTTCGGGCCGGTTGCCAGGCCTATTTTGGCTATCCAATTACCCCTCAGTCAGAGCTACTGGAGTATATGGCCGCGAAAATGCCCCAATTGGGAAGAGTATTCCTCCAGGCTGAGAGCGAGGTGGCAGCCATCAATATGGTTTTCGGAGCCGCCGCAGCTGGCGTCCGGGCTATGACCTCCTCCAGTGGCCCTGGCATCAGCCTTAAGCAGGAGGGTATCTCTTTTCTGGCTGGCGCCGAGTTGCCAGCCGTCATCGTCAATGTCATGCGGGCCGGCCCTGGCCTGGGGGGTATTGCACCCGCCCAAGGCGATTACTTCCAGGCCACTAAGGGGGGTGGGCATGGCGACTATCACCCGATCGTTTTGGCCCCATCCTCGGTTCAAGAGGCGATGGATTTAACGGCCCTCGCCTTCGACCTAGCTGATAAGTACCGTAATCCGACGATAGTTTTAGCAGATGGTCTGATCGGGCAGGTAATGGAGCCTGTCGAGCTCCGTAAGTTCGAGGTGTCAGCGCCTCCCAAACCGTGGGCTCTTACTGGAGCCAAGGGGAGGGAGAGAAATGTGATCAGGTCCATCAATCTTGAACCCGAGCAGCTCGAGGTGCATATCCGCCATTTGGAGAGAAAGTACGCGGCCATTCGGTCTAATGAGGTGCGCTATACCCAAGTACTGCTGGATGATGCTGAGATCGTAGTCGTGGCCTACGGCATAATGGCCAGGGTAGCTCGAACGGCTATCAAATGGGCCCGTCAGGAAGGCATCGTTGCTGGACTCTTTCGTCCCATCTCCCTCTATCCCTTCCCCTATGCGCCATTAACCGAGCTGGCCCAGAGGGTGCGTGTTTTTCTGGTGCTGGAGCTGAGCATGGGCCAGATGTTGGAAGATGTGCAGCTGGCTGTTGGTCACGGGCCACACGTTGCTTTTGTCAACCGTCTGGGGGGTGTGGTCCTTTCTGCAGAGGAAGCCTTAGAGTCGCTAAGGGAACTGGCTACAGCACTACGGGAAATCACCCCAGCAGTCCCTACTCAATTTTAGATGAAGGGAGGCTGGTAGCCTTGCTAGATATGGTGAAGGTCGTCTTCAAGCGGCCGGAGGCGTTGACCGAAACGCCAACTCACTACTGCCCTGGCTGTACACACGGCATCATTCATCGTTTGGTGGCTGAAGTAGTCGATGAGCTGTCTATCCGTGAGTGCACGATCGGCGTAGCGCCAGTCGGCTGTGCTGTCTTCGCTTACGACTATTTTAACTTTGACTGCACGGAGGCCGCCCACGGGCGAGCGCCGGCCGTAGCCACAGGGATTAAGCGCGTCCGCCCAGATAAGGTCGTCTTTACCTACCAGGGGGATGGCGATCTGGCGGCCATCGGTATGGCCGAGATAGTTCACGCAGCGATCCGTGGAGAGCAAATCACGGTTATCTTTGTGAATAACGCCGTCTACGGGATGACTGGCGGACAGATGGCCCCCACCACGTTGGCTGGGCAATACAGTACCTCAACGCCAGGCGGCCGAGATGTTAAAGCTGCTGGTAATCCGGTTAGGATATGTGAGCTATTAGCCCAACAGGATGGTCCGGCCTACATCGCCCGGGTAGCGGTCAACAATCCCCCTAATGTAGCTAAGGCCAAATCGGCCATCAAACTGGGCTTCCGGGCGCAGCTGGCCGGTCTGGGTTTCTCCCTGGTTGAGGTGTTGAGCTCCTGTCCAGTCGGCTGGCGAATGCGACCTATCGAGGCCCTAACCTGGTTAGCAGAGAATATGATCCCACACTATCCCCTTGGGGAGTATAGGGTCAGCGAGGAGCTAACTAAGCTTAGAGGGTGACAGGCGGGTGGTATCCTGATTATTCGCCCTGAATCTTGCTAATCTTGAATGAGGGTAGCAAATATGCATGAAGAGGTGATCGTCGCCGGTTTTGGAGGGCAGGGGGTGATGTTTGCCGCTCAGCTTCTGGCTTATGCCGGTATGAAGCAGGGTAAGCACGTAGCCTGGGTGCCGGCCTACGGCCCAGAACAGCGTGGTGGAACGGCCCACGCCGCGGTCATCATTTCTGACGAGGAGATAGGCTCGCTGATCGTCACTCGTCCCACCATAGCCATTGTGATGAATTCCCTCTCTAAGGAAAAATATGAACCAAAATTGAAGTCAGGGGGAACTTTAGTCATCAATTCATCATTGGTGAAGGAAAAGGTTACCAGAGCTGACATTCTGGTTATCGAGATACCAGCCAACGACTTAGCCCATGAGATTGGCAACGATCGTCTGGCTAATATGATCATCCTTGGTGCCTTGATCAGAGCGACGGAGGTTATTCCCCTCGAGGCCGTCATTAGCTCGCTCCCTAAAGTGCTTCAGGTGCGTCGTCGCCATCTCTTAGAGGCGAACGAACAGGCATTGCGGCGCGGCGTCGCCTTTTTTGAGGGAGCCAGATCCAATAGCACACTACAGTTTCAGTCCCACACTGTAAGATTAGGTACTATTTTTGAATGTACACATCATAAAGCAAAGGATACCAACCCCGGGGGTCAAAGCGCAGATCCTTTGCCTCAGCCCGAGCGCCCGTTATCTGATAAGCCTCCCAAAGGGGCACAATCATAGCCTCTTTCATGATGATCTGCTGCACCTTGGCGTAGATCTGCTTACGCTTCTCCTTGTCGATCGTGTGCGTACCCTCGTCCAGTAACTGGTCCAGTTCAGCGTTGGCACTCTTCGTCCAGCCGTAATTCATGTTGTTCCGGGAATGATAGTTGGTACTCAGTACGTTGGGATCCATAGCTGGTTGGAAGAGGGGCATGGCGTTGTGTTCATTCCGCTGGGCAGCCGACAAGAAGGCGTAATAGGTAGGCATAACGGTGAGCCTGGTATCGACTCCCAAGCGGTTCCATTGTGATTGCACTATCTGCAATACCTCAGGATAGCGGTTGAAAGGCATGGTGTTTAAGACGATGGTTAGTCGCTTGCCGTCCTTCTCCCGGAAGCCACCTGGGCCGACCCTCCATCTGGCCTTTTCCAGCAGCTCCTTGGCCTTGTTAAGGTCATTTTTATATGTGCTCTCCACACTCTTATCATAGGCCCACGAGGCTGCCGAGAGCACATTATGCGCTGGTGTCACTGCCCCATAGAAGAAGCTCTTGACTATCACCTCTTGATCGATCCCATAGTTCAGGGCTTGTCTCACGGCCAACTCGTTGGTCGGTTCTTTGCTGACATTGAGCATCAACACGTGGGGTTGCCCAGGTATAGGATTAAGGAACATCTTATACCTTGGATCGGCCTCGAAGCGGGTTATTTCTCGGTAGGGCATATCCTCAGCAACCTGAATCTCTCCTGTTTCCAACGTTCCTACGCGAGCCGCCTCCTCAGGGATGAACTTGAAGGTGATGCTCTCGAGGTAGGCCGGACCTTGATGCTTGAAGATCGGTGAGGCCCAATTGTAGTCCGGGTTACGTACTAAAGTGAGATGATCCTTGCGCACCCACTCTTTGAACATGAACGGCCCTGTTCCTACCAGATGGAGGCCAAAGTCCGGTCCCCACTTCTTCACCGCAGTCGGTGAAACCATGGCCAACCAGGTTTGACTTAAGGCATCAAGGAACGGACCATAAGGCTCCTTGAAGTTAACCCTTATGGTATACCCGTCCAGCACCTCACAGGACTTGTATGGACCCAGCAGAGCTGTCGCTTGTTGCGATTTTAACGCTGGATCAGCGATGCGGTCGAAGGAAAACTTAGCCGCCTCGGCGTTGAAAGGCGTTCCGTCATGGAATTTTACCCCCTTACGCAGCTTGAAAGTGTAGCTCAGTTCATCTGGCGCTATCTCCCATGACTCGGCTAAACCTGGATGGAACCCCCTTTCATCCTGCACGACCAGGGTATCGAAGACGTTCATAATCATCACCTGGGCATCGAAGGAAGAGCCAATGTGGGGATCGAGCGATGTCGTCGGCTCAAAGCTCAAGCCGTACACCAGCGCTCCACCCTTAACCGGAACCCTGGTTGGTGTGGTGGGAACAGGGATAGCCGTCGGACCCGGTGTTGGCGTTGAAGTGGCCAGCGTAACCGCTCCAAGCGCCTTGGTCGGTGTAGACGTTGGAGCAGGAGGCTGTGCAACGCATCCGACTAAGACAAGGCTGAGCAGCAAGATGCAACCAGTCAGAAGATGACTTGTTTCAACCCACAGACATCTACTGTGTGTTCTCACAGATAACCTCCCTGAAGACTTAATTTGTCCGGTTCTGACTTAGAACCGTTTTGTGTTTCCAGTGTTAAGTTACTCCTCTCTGAGTTAAGAATATTCAGCAACATTCTCAGCCATCTATATCTTCAAGCGAGGGTCGAGGGCATCTCGCAGCCCATCGCCCAGCTTGTTGATAGCTAAGACGGTAATCATAATGGCGAAACCGGGGAAAGTAGTGATCCACCAGGCATCACGGAGATAATTGCGCCCCTCGCTGGCTAGCAAGCCCCATTCTGGGGTTGGTGGCTGAGCCCCGAGCCCCAGGAAGCTGAGAGCCGCGGCCGTGAGAATGGCCCAGGCTATGCCGAGTGTAAAGAGGACGATCACTGGGGCAAAGACGTTGGGAAGGATATGCACGAACATTATCCGTCGATTGGAGCAACCAATCGTCCGTGCTGCTTCCACGTACAGATTCGCCTTAGCCGAGAGAACGCAACCACAAACGAGGCGTGTATAGTTGGGAATCCCGGCTATTCCCACGGCGATCATAACGTTTTTCAGGTCAGGTCCTAGCATGGCTACGATACCTAAGGATAAAAGGATGGTGGGGAAAGCTAGCATTACATCGGTTAAGCGCATTATGAGGGCGTTGATCCAGCCTCCGTAGTAGCCGGCCGCCAGACCAAGAATGACCCCAAAACAGGCTGCTATGCCCGCTGAGACGAATCCCATCGGCAACGAAATACGGCTGCCATAAATCACTCGACTAAGCACATCGCGTCCAAATTGGTCGGTGCCGAAAGGGTGAGCCAGGCTGGGCGCACGGAGCATGTTGGTCAAGGATTGCTCTAGGGGATCGTACGGCGCAGATTGACGGGCAAAGAGGGCACAAAGCACCAATAAAATGAAAATGGCCAGTCCTATTGTCGCCCCTCTATTTTTGGCCAAGCGCAAGAGCCAATCAGGCCAAATGCCTCTCCCCTCCGCCGGCTGAATGGCCGTAGCAACAACTCTGTGCACTCGTGTTTTTATCCTTAATCCGCCGACGCTATTCATGGTGAATACGGGGATCCAAGTAGGCGTAAGATAGATCAACAAGTAGGTTCACTACTACATACATGACGGCGATGAAGAGCACTGTGCCCTGTACTACGGTAAAGTCCTTGTTCAAGATGGCCGTGATAGCTAATCTTCCCACTCCGGGACGGGAGAAGACTGTCTCGGTGATCACTGATCCACCCAGCATAAATCCAAATTGGAGACCGATCATCGTCACGGCCGGGATCAGGGCATTCTTAAGGGCGTGACGCATAATGACGGCTCGTTCAATCAATCCTTTCGAACGCGCCGTCCGAATGTAATCTTGCGCCAAGACCTCTAGCAGGCCCGAGCGTACCATACGGGCGATAACCGCTGCTGAGCCGAAACCGAGGACAAAGGCGGGCATAATCAATCGTTCCCAACCGCCTGCCCCAGTGGCTGGTAGCCAACCAAGCCGCAGTGAGAAGAAGAAGATAAGTAATAAGCCAAACCAGAAACTGGGCATCGAGACGCCGAGCAGGGCCAACAGCATACTCAGATCGTCGAGCCAAGAATTGGGCCGCAAAGCGGAGAGGGTTCCCAAGGATACGCCCATAACGGTAGCTATAAGCATGGCCGCTCCAGCCAGCTGAAGGGTACTGGGCAGCTGCTCCAAGATCAGGTCAAGAACAGGGACGTTGCTTAAGACAGAGCGGCCCAGATCCCCGTGAGCAAGACTCCACATATAGCGGCCATATTGTACATAGCCCGGGTCGTCGAGTCTCAGCTGCTCACGAAGTCGAGCGACAGTCTCGGCCGGTGCCCCTGACTGAGCGAGCATGGCCATCACCGGATCGCCAGGCAGAGAATAGAGCATCAGGAAGGCGGCTGTCGCAACTCCCAGTATCACTGGTATCGATATCAGCAGTCTGATCTGGATATAACGCAGCATCAGGGAGTCGACTCCCTGTTCAGCTGTGATGGTAACTTGGCCCCTCGCTCCAGCATCTCGGATATCGTTACAAACCTATATTCCCGTAATTGTGGCAGGGCTAGCTCTAAGGCCTCTGGTAACTGAGCGATGTGGTCGTGCATGACCACGATGGCTTGATCGGCGGCGCCATCAACGATGTTACGGGCGATAGTCTCTGATCCAGGTAATGTCCAATCGCGCGAACTGTAGGTCCAAAGCACCTTCGAATAGCCCAAGCGGGCAATCAATGCGTCTATCTTCGGATCAGTCTGGCCCCAGGGAGGACGAAATAACCGCACCTTGATCCCTGTCGTAGCTAAGATTACTTTTTCAGCACGGAGGATCTCTCGTTCTACCTCTTGAAAGTTTGTCGCTGGTAGGGTTGGATGTGAATAGCTGTGATTACCGATCTCGTGTCCCGCAGCACAAATTCGACGGGCAGCCTCAGGGCGGGCGGCCACCTGGTCACCTCGCAGAAAGAAGGTGGCCCGGGCCCCATAGCGTTTCAATACACCCAAAATATTATCCGTATGAGGTGGTGTAGGTCCCCCATCGAAGGTAAGGCTTAAGACCTTCTCTCCGACTTTAGGCCCATTGGTTTCCATCCAGTTAACCTTCCTCTCCGCCTCGTATTCGGACCACCCAGGTCAGACTGGTATACTGTCAGATATATGGGGGAGTCCAGCTTTGATGGGGGACTAAAATCTATTATAAGCCCTTTGTATTATAGCAATATGTAGCCCTGTAACAATAGTCCAAAACACCCGATCCTAGAAAGTGCGAAAAGTCCGCAGGCTACCTTAAACCCCCTGCGGCGGTTTGGGGGGGCTATACAACGCTCTCAGGCTAGTCGTTGACTACGGTGTTATCTGACCATATAATTTGCCAAGGACGTGGAATCCCGTTGTTCCCGGTCAGGGGATGCGGATTGATATGTAATGCCATAAAAAAAGGGGTGCTTAAGGAGGAACAATGGATCAAGATACAAACCTGAGGACCGTACCACAGGATTTCGAGGGTAAGGTCATCTTAGTAACCGGCGCTGGGCGGGGTATAGGCAAGGCCGTCGCCCTTGAGTTCCTACAACGGGGGGCCATTGTAGCAGCTACCGATCTGCAGCCGCCAGATTGGGAGGTGGACGAGTCCGCTAAGGGAAGGCTGCTTCGCCTCAAAATGGATGTTACCCAGGCCAGGGAGGTTGAGGAGACAGTGCGCCAAATAGCTGATCGTTACGATGGCATTGATGTCCTGGTGAACAACGCCGGCGCCAACGCTGCAGCCGCTATCGCAGAACTCACTGAGGAAGCATGGGATTTCGTCTTTGCGGTGAACGCCAAGGGGACCTTTTTCTGTACTAAGGCTGTAGTTAAGGACATGCTGGCCAGGGGGAAAGCAGGCCGGATCGTTAGTATCGCCTCTATAGCAGGTCGGATGGGCTTCCCCTACGCCAGCAACTACTGCGCCTCCAAGGCGGCCGTGATCGGTTTCACCCGCTCGTTGGCCGCTGAGCTGGGACCACGGGGCATCACTGTAAACGCTGTCTGTCCAGGCACAGTATACACGGAGATGATCAAAGGACTCATTGATAGAGAATCCAAGCGAAGCGGCAATACCACTGAACAGGTTAAGGAGACTCTAGAAGCGCGCATCCCGCTCCACCGCCTGCAACAACCTGAAGATATCGCCCGTACTGTCGCCTTTCTGGCCTCCGAAGGGGCCCGCAATATCAGTGGTGAAGCGATCAACGTGGATGGTGGACAGGTCAGGGATTAAGTGGCCATACGTATTGCGAACTGCTAGATTAATGCTACAATATCAGTGGTGATACATCTGATACTCAATGCTGAGCGGACATGGGCTGAGGGCGAATAAAAATTCTTAAGGAGGTTCACCGATGAGACCGAAACCTGAATTCACGCCACCGAGTGAGTTCGAAGGCCTCCAGAAGCATTTGCTGGTAAAGAAGGGCGATCTACCCAGATACGTCCTAACCCCAGGTGACCCCGGACGTGTGCCGCGCATCGGCAAGTTCTGGGATGAATACGAGGAGGTCAAATATCACCGTGAATTTCGTGTGGCCAGGGGAAGGTATAAAGGGGTAGACATTGGCGCTTGTTCCACCGGCGTTGGTGGCCCCTCCACCGATATCGCTGTGGTGGAGATGACCAACATCGGCGTGGATACCTTCATCCGGGTGGGAGGGGCCGCGGGCTTACAGAAGGACATTGAGCCCGGCGACCTGGTCATCCACACCGGAGCGATGCGCTTGACCGGCGCGCCCCGCGCCTACATCGGTGACGAATACCCCGCCGTGGCCAGCTACGAGGTCGTCCTGGCCCTGATCGAGGCTTGCGAACGCCTGGGGTTCAATTATCACGTGGGACTCACGGCCAGCAACGACTCCTTCTACGCCGGTGAGGCTAATCCTATCCCCGGCGGGTATTGGCCCTCAAGGCTTGACCATCACATCGAAGACCTGAGTATGGCCAAGATCGCCACCTTTGAGATGGAAGCTGCTACCCTCTTTGTGTTGGCTAACCTCTTCGGACTGAGGGCCGGCTGCATCTGTGTCACCGGCTCTAACCGCATCACCCGGGTGAGAAAACCGATCGATTATGACAAGGCCTGTCAGGCTGCTTGCGAGGCCGTGCGGGTACTGGCTGAATGGGATGGAATAAAGGAACGACACCAAAAGCGTCACCTCTTCCCTTCCCTGCTTCAGGCCGAATGAATTAAAGTTCTTCGGAGAGGAGGTGATGTATAAAGCGACGTTGGTGGTCGAAGACTCTTCGAGTTGACTTTACCCTAAATGTGTAATGCGGTGTTTTAGTTCTGTGAAAGGAGACTTTCCGTGAAAAGACAGTTTTTGCTGCCGATCGTTGTCGTCCTATTGTTCAGTTTCGTAGTGGGTGCCTGTGCGCCAGCCGCCGCCCCAACACCGACGCCGACCAAGCCACCCGCCCCAGCAGCGGTGACACCGACGCCGGTGGCTGTGGCCACTCCGACGCCAGTGCCACCGACGCCAACTAAGCCAGCGGCACCGGTTACCCTCCGCTTCCTGGGTTTGCTTGGGGAGCCAAGGTTTAGCGCCTTTAAGACCATGATCAAGATGTTCGAGGAAAAGCACCCGAACATCAAGATAGAGTATGAAGCAGTGCCTTTCGCGGAGGTCTTCCGCAAGATCGCTGTCTCCCTGGCCTCCGGTGAGCCCCCCGATGTGATCGACGCCGATGGACCGAACATCAAGGCCTACGCCTATGCTGGCTCCATTATCCCCCTGGATGCTATCTACACCAAAGAGGATATGGCTGACTTCGTCGAGGCCTCGGTGAGGGAGGGATCCTGGCAGGGCAAATTATACGCTGGGCCGTACATCCAGTCCTCCATCCTCATCTTCTACAACACCAAGATGTTTGATGAGGCGGGCATTAAGCTACCGCGGACCCTGGAGGAGGCCTGGACCTGGCCCCAGTTCGCTGAGGCCCTGCGCAAGGTCGTCGGTCCCATCCCTCCCGATGGCATCCCCAAGGTCTGGGGGTTGGTGACACGCAGCCTGGGGACGAACTATGACTGGATACCGATGGTTCGCTCCAACGATA
Source organism: Chloroflexota bacterium (assembly GCA_023475225.1). Lineage (NCBI taxonomy): Bacteria > Bacillati > Chloroflexota > Chloroflexota bacterium. Next base: position 66,876 of record JAMCVK010000008.1, on the reverse strand, counting down.
AGCCGGGCACGCCCACGTTTATGGGGATGAGCCCGGAGGGCACCAAGGTAACCGGCTACATCGACACGCCGCAGGCGCTGGAGGCCTTCCAATTTATGTCCGACTTCTTCAACAAGTGGAAGCTCTCTCCTCAGGCGACAGTCCCTGATGCCTTCGAGACGGGCAAGGCGGCCACCGCCATGCGCCCGGATGACTTTGTTATCGTCTTGAAAAAGTATCCGGACATGAAATGGTCGATCATGCCGTTGCCCTACCTGAAGACGCCCATCACCCATACGGGCAATCTTATGCTTACAGTGACCTCTGGGGCCAAGCATAAGGAGGAAGCCAAAGAGTTCGTCAAGTTTATGACCAGCAAGGAGATGGCGCCGATCTGGTTTAAGAATATCGGCATGCTTCCAGCCCGCAAATCGGCCTATGCCCAGATACCGGAGTTTCAGACCTTCCCCTTGAACCTCTCCTATCTGGAGCTGGTCAAGTGGGGACACGCTCGCCCGGAGACACCTGGCTATACAGAGTATGGCACTTTAGTTAACCAGGCCCTGGCTGACATCATCAGGGGTCTGCCAGTGGAGAGCACGATCAAAACGGCGGCGACCAGGATTGATGCCGAGCTGAAGAAGTACGCCAAGTAGAATGGATTACCTGGTGGGGCATAGATTATGCCCCACCAGGTAACTGCTCCAGCGGTTTTATATCTAGGAAGAGGATGACCTGGGTCTCGGCTCATGCCGAGGCTGAGGAACGGCGTTTACAGTACTATACTTAGGCACTAACCAAGATCGGCGTTGCTCCCCTCTTCGTCGTTTGGCGGGCCCTGCCCTCACCCCTATAGCTTGAATCTCTGGCAATCGGGTTGCTCCAAGGCAGGTGTAAAGCCGGGGGCCTACCTCCACCCGCCCTACCGCGTTGGACGACGAGAATCAAGCCATCAGGGACGCATTCCGCTCAACTGAGGCTCTACTCTGCAACCGCATCGGCATTCGGTATCTTTTGCGATCTTATATTTGATGGTATCGTCAACAACTTAGAAGGGATTTAAGGAACATTTTGTAGTCAACGTGGGGATGCAAGGAATGACCTGGCTCATAACAGCGATCGCCCTGGCCTTACTCTTCGACTTCCTCAATGGATTCAACGATAGCGGTAGTATCGTTGCCACAATCATCTCTTCGGGTGCTGTGTCGCCGCGTAAGGCGCTGGCCATCGCCTCTATAGCGGAATTCTGTGGCCCTTTCATTTTTGGTGTGGCCGTAGCCACCACTATCGGCCGAGACCTTGTCGATCCAGCGACCGTAAATGTTATGGTCATCCTGGCCGCGTTGCTCAGCGCCATTGGCTGGAATCTGTTTACCTGGCATCAGGGCTTACCTTCTAGCTCATCGCATGCCCTCATCGGGGGAATCATTGGCGCGGTGGCCATATCAACAGGCATCTCGGCCATTCAAACGGCTGGTTTAATCAAGATACTCATCGCTTTGTTAATGGCGCCATTCCTTGGCCTGCTGGTCGGCTACCTGGGCCTCAAACTGATCCTATTCCTGGCCAGTGGGGCTACACCGCGCATCAACCTATTCTTCAAGCGATTCCAGGTTTTCACTTCTATCGCCTTGGCTCTCAGCCACGGCACCAATGATGCCCAAAAAACGATGGGTGTGATCACCTTCTTACTGGTGTCCTTTGGGACGCAACCAGTGTTCGTGGTGCCCACCTGGGTGATAGCCAGTTGCGCCGGGGCTATTGCCCTGGGAGTAAGTATCGGTGCCTGGCGCATAATAAGGACCCTGGGAGTGGGGCTTTACCGCATCCGCCCCGTTCACGGTTTCACGGCCCAGGCAGCGGCGGCCTCGGTCATCCTCAGCGCCGCCTTACTTGGTGGGCCGGTGAGCACGACGCAGGTAATGTGCTCGTCCGTTATTGGTGTCGGTTCGGCTGAGCGCATCTCTAAAGTGCGCTGGGTGGTAGTCAATAATATCGTCGCTGCCTGGTTAATAACCCTACCGGCCACGGCGTTGATCGGAGCCATTCTGTGTAAGACGATCATCACCGTCTTCAGCTAGAACAGGAGGAACAAAGTGGGATGGTTTTTCCAACGACGGCAGAGCAACTTCCTGAATCTACTCCTTGCCCAGGCTCAAAAGACGCGCGAAGGGCTCGAGGCTCTGGAAGCCTTTGCTAAAGATGGTGATCCCCAGATGGCCAAGCGGGTCGTTCAACTGGAGCAGGAGGAGGATGAGCTCCGGTTGATCCTGGTCGATGAGCTGAACCGCACTTTCGTGACCCCGATCGACCGAGAAGATATATTTGCCCTCTCCAGGGCCATAGACGATGTCCTTGACTATGCCTACAGTACCATTGATGAGATGACCATTCTGGATGTGCAGCCTACACCTTATCTTTACAAGATGGCCTCCACCCTGTGCCAGGCTGCCGAGGAGCTCTATCATGCCGTTCTTCGGTTGAAGGAACATCCTGGTGTGGCTGCTGAGCATTCGATGAGAGCAAAGAGCCTGGAGAATCAAGCTGAAAGCATCTATCGGGAAGCGCTCACCGAATTATTCAAGAGCGTGAAATCGCTCGACGACGTTGTTTACATATTGAAACTGCGCGAAATATACCGGCACTTGAGCAACGCGGCCGATCGAGGCGACGAAGCGGCCAATATAATCGGCAATATTGTAGTCAAGATGACCTGAACTCTTGCTACCTCGTTCGCCCCGCACTATTGAGTCGCAGCAGAGCCCAGCCAGAGGGCAGAACCAAGGCAGCTAAAACTATTTTCAACACATCTCCAGGCAGGAAAGGGAGCAGTCCCAGCATAACGGCTGTGCCCAGATCAGCTCTGGTGACAAGGGCAAGCCATGGCAGACCGAACAAATAAATGAGGGCGTTACCGATAAACATAGCGGCCATAGCGCTGGATATGCGCCGATCCCAGCCCCGCTCAGCCAGCAACCCTACAGTGAAAGCTGCTGGGACGAAGCCAATGAGATACCCCCCGGTCACTCCCAACAACCTGGTCAATCCGGCCGTACCCCCAGCGAACACCGGTAGGCCCAAAGCCCCCTCCACGATGTAAACCATCACGCTGAGGGCCCCACGGCGACTGCCCAGTAGAGCACCGCTCAGCAGGATGGCTAGCGTCTGCCCGGTGATGGGGACAGGGGTAAAGGGCAGCTCAAGACGAACCTGAGCAGAGATGGACGTGAAGAGGCTAAAGAAGAGGATCAAGAGAACATTACGTAAGATGGTCACCTTCGGAAATACGGTTTCTGTCATGGTTAGGGTTGGATGTGCTTGCATAGGACCTCCTCAAAAAGTTATTAGACCGGCATCGCCGGGGTGATGCGATAGGCGATCCGCCGTTCCTCGTCGATTTTGAAATCAGCGAAGACCGCCGGAGCTGCCTGTTGCAGGATGCGTAGGATCTGGAGCATCACCTCTCTGATCTCCCATTGGGCCCGTAAGGAACATCTTTCTTCTATCATGTGCCTGAATTGCCTGAAATTGGCTGAGACTACGATCTCGCTCTGCGTCGCATTGGGAAGGACGTAGCGCGCATCCTCCTTGCGGATACCCAGCTCATACAATCGTTTATAAGATTCCCTGCACACCTCCATCACCCTTAAGAAGAGGTCGTGAGCCTCAGGATTGCTCTGGATGGAGGTTGGTTCCACGAACTGAAAGTTCGCTTCGTTTACATAACGTTGTGATTGCTGCGAGAAAGCGCAGAGACGGTGCCTGACCAGCTGATGGGTGAAGGTTCTGGAGCAACCCCGTATCCTGAAGGTGGCATAGGCATGCTCGAGAACGGAGAGGTGTCCGCTATTAATGAGCTGTTTTATCAATCTTTCATCGCTTCCTGGCCCCTCCTTTTCAAAGGAAAGGTAACAGGTTCGACCAGCCCGCTCAATCACCTTTTGGCTATCGGGTGTTATGGCGATTAGCTCAACATCCATCATCCATCTCCTCGGATCGCAAGTAATTTACCTTGGGCTATGGTACGTCCCCGATCGACCATCTGTCAAGTTTTTCTTGGGGAAATATGCGCCCGTTTGACCACTCACCGGGGCGCTGTTATAATGGCGGAGGCTGAGATGGGAAGCCTCCTTCGTCGACGGGCTGAGATAAGTGTGATGAAGACACGATATGCCTGGGCACTCTTTGTCATCCTCCTTTCAGTCTTGGGCAACTTCGGCATCGCTCAGGCCGATGAGCCCAAGAATTATTATTGGGACTATATCAACGTTGATATCATCGTTCGACCAGACTCTGCCCTTCAGATTGTAGAGACACAGAAATACGTCTTCACCATCGGTTCTTTCCACCACGCCTACCGCTGGATCCCCACCGACCGCCTTGCATCCATCGAGGGGGTTGAGGTTTGGGAGGGTGATCAACCATATCGCAGAGTGAGAAGTGAAACTATTGGCGGTTTCACGACCAGTGTAGAGGACGGCGCTCTGCGGATCGACTGGTGGTTTCCCTATACCAGCGGCAGGGCCCGCACCTTTCAGATCAAGTATCTAGTTCGTGGGGCCCTCGCCTTCTACGAACAAGGTGATCGCCTCCAGTGGAAGGCGATCTTTGCCGAGCACAGCAAACCGATCAGGTCGGCCAGGGTAACCGTACATCTACCGGCACCCGTGGCGCCGGCTCAATTGCAGCTAGCCTCCTTTGATACGAAAGCGGAAACACGCCTTCTGGGTGAGCAAACTATTGAGTTCTACGCTACCGATATTCCTCCCGACCGGGGACTGGAGGTCGGTATGCGCTTCCCTCACGGCATCGTAAAAGGCCAACCTCCTGCCTGGCAAAGCGAAGCCGACCGTATGGATGCTTATAATGAGCGGTGGCGTCCCCTCGTCGATTTGGGATTTCTGGTAGTCGGGCTTTTCTCCCTTGTGCTCGGTATCGTCTTTCTCTGGCTGCTCTGGTATCGACGGGGGCGTGATCGACCGGTGCGTCTCGCCGCTGAATATCTGTCTAATCCCCCAAGCGATTCGCCCCCTGGTGTAGTGGGCACGCTGATCGATGAGAAGGCCGACCTCAAGGATATCATCGCCACTCTCATTGACCTGGCCAGGCGAGGGATAATCAAGATAACTGAGAAGCAGGAAGGGGATTCCTGGAGTGGAAGGGATTTCTATTACGAATTACTGGACACGGATCAGCCCCTACGTCCCTACGAGAAGGCGCTTGTCAAGGCCCTATTCCATAGTGCCCGCCAGGTGCGCTTATCGAGTCTGCGGGAACGATTCTACACTGAGCTTCCTTCTCTGAAAGATGATCTCTACAATGAGGTGGTGAAGCTTGGTTTCTTTACGGCCAATCCTGAGAGGGTGCGGCGCAATTATAGGCTGGCCGGCTGTGTCGTCTTGGTTCTGGCAGCAGCCGGGGGTGGGCTGGCTCTAGCTGCCCTCACCCGGTACGCCAATCTGGCTATCTGTCCTTTTCTAGGCATTGGGTTCCCGGCTCTGGGGCTAATGGCTGTAGCCACGGTGATGCCGAGACGCACACCCAAGGGGGCGGAGGAGAGGGCGAGGTGGCTTGCCTTCGGCAAGTATCTAACCGACATTCAGCGCTATACGAACCTCAAGGAAGCGACAGATATCTTTGATAAGTATCTTCCTTATGCCATAGCCTTTGGGATAGAGCGTAGTTGGGTACACAAGTTTGCTCAGATCGGTGCACCGGCCCCGCCCTGGTATGAAAGTCTCCCGCCGGTCGTCCCTACTGATGAAGGCTATCCACGGCGTTATCCACGCCCCCGCTCCTGGAGGGTTCCCGATTACGGTTATCCCTCCAGCAGGCGAGGAGGACTACCGGGCAGTGGGACTAGCCTCCCAACCCTTCAGGAGGGCAGCGATCAAATGTTCAGCAGTTTACAGAGCATCAGCGATGGCCTCTTCAGTATGCTTACCTCCACCTCTCACGTATTCACCAGTGCACCAAGCAGTTCCCGTGGTGGTTGGAGTGGAGGTTGGAGTGGTGGGGCTGGAGGCGGTGGTGGTGGCGGGGGCGGCGGGGGAGGAGCAGACTGATGGGGACGAGGTGTACCTATGATCGGCGGTGGTAAAATGATCGGTGGCGGACTTTTCCTGATTGGGGTAGGTATCAGCGCAATGGGTGGACTATGGCTTCTCGGTGGCCTTCAATCTGGTAAGGCTGATATGCCTGCAATGCTACTGGGTTCGATCCTCCTCTTCATCCTTGTTACTCCCCTGCTAGGTAGTGGTATATATCTCTGGTCGAAAGGGCGCGCCGAGGAAAGAGCATATGCTGAAGTGGAAACAGAAAGGAAGATCCTCAACATAGTCCAGGCCCGGGGCAAGGTTCGTCTCAGCGATCTGGCCCTGGAGACACGAACAAGCCGGGAACAGATAAAGGGGTATATCTACGACCTGGTCGGTCGGGAGCTCTTCACTGGCTATATCGATTGGAGTCAGGGGCTGCTCTATGCTCAAGAGGCAGCGCAGCTTAAAGAGGGAAATAAATGTCCCAACTGTGGGGCAACCCTCACTTTGGCTGGTAAGGGCATCATCAAGTGTGAGTTCTGCGGCGCAGAGATATTTCTGTAAAGCACATTACGGACGGAGGTGGGATTCATGGAGTTTCAGGATAGGGTTTACGAGGAACAGGCGGAGTTTAAGCGCTTACTGAGCCGTATTCCCGGTTTCGGTGGCTATCTGGATCGGGAGATGCGCCGCGACGCTGACAAACTGTTGCGCACTTACGTGGCTGATCGCCTTACCGAACAGCGAGATAGATTATCTGAGGTCGAGGTGCAACTGGCTGGGGCAGGGCAATTAACCTCCTTGCCAGCTGTAGATTTGGCCTTTACGAAACTGCAACTGTTGATCGATCACCTGCGGATAGCTAGCTACGGTTATGCAGGTTGGTTTGATGCCCTCGAGGTGCGGGAGGCAGAGCTGGATCGGCTCTATCGCTTCGATGCCGGGCTCCTGGCTGGAGTGGACGAGGTGGTCAAGAAGGTTGATGCGCTGGTGGAGAAAGTGGCTAACAGGGAGCCCCTAGAGGGCGCAGCGGGTGATCTAGCGGTTAAGGTGGAGGACCTCAATCGTCTCTTCGGACAACGCCAGGAGATTGTTAGCGGTCGCTAGCTCGCTTTGAGTGAAAGGAGGATCAACGATGTCCGTGTTCTTAGAGGTAATCGAATACTTTGACGAAACAGGGCAAGAGATAGTGCATCGGGTGCCGGAGGAGGGATCTGGCACCTTCAAGCTGGGAGCTCAGCTGATCGTGCGAGAGAGCCAGAAGGCAGTTTTCTTCCGTGATGGAAAGGCACTCGATACATTTAGTCCGGGCAGACACACCTTGACGACGGCTAATCTTCCGCTCCTGGTGGGACTCATCGGTATCCCCTTTGGGGGGGAAACACCCTTCAAGGCCGAGGTCTACTTTGTAAATATGCGAGAGTTCATCGATCTGAAATGGGGCACGCCAGAGCCAATCGCTTTCCGCGATAGCGAGCTGGGCATGGTGCGCTTGCGTGCCTTTGGCACGTTCAGTATACAGGTAAGTGAGCCGCTGCTGTTCGTTAATAAGATTGTGGGTACGCAGGGGATCTATACTACGGGGCAGATCGAGAGCTTCTGGCGAGGGATCATCGTGTCCAGGCTGAATGACCTCCTCGGTGAATCGCTCCGCTCGATCCTCGACCTGCCCAAGATGTACGATGAGCTGGCTATCGGTATCCGGGCTAAGGTAAAAGGAGACTTCGCTGCTCTGGGTGTTGACTTAAAGACGCTCTATATTGGAGCCATTACCCCACCCGAAGATGTGCAGCGGATCATCGATGAGCGTTCTGGCCTGGAAGCGATTGGGACGGCCAATATGGCTGCCTATCTGCAAATGAAGGCAGGGCGCGCGATGGGAGATGCGGCGCGTGGTGGTGGTACAGGTGAGGGTGCAGCGACAGGTATGGGGCTCGGTTTGGGCGCCGGTCTGGGAATGATGATTCCGCAGATTATTACTCAGGCGGCACAGGGCGTCAGCCAGCAGGTTCTCCTCTGTTCTAATTGCCGGGCCCAGGTAGCGGCCAATGCTAAGTTCTGCCCGAATTGTGGCATCAGGTTTGGGTCTGCACCGCTTTGTGCCAATTGCCAAGCGCCCTTACCACCCGAAGCCCGCTTTTGTCCGAACTGTGGAGCCAAGGTCGAATCAACCGACTAATAGGGCAGAGCATCTATCGTCTTGTCTGTTTAATTCTTCTTGCTAAAGGAGAGGGTTTAGCTGACATAGAAAAGGCGTGACTCCTGACGATGTGAGTCACGCCAAAGGCACACTTGAGAAAAACCTTCTCCTTTGAGGGCAGGGCACGAATTTGCCCCTAAATAGGGGATACTTTAGCTGTGTTGGCGCTCCTTCTTAGCGAGCAGTTGCTCCCGTGTCTCCCTGCGGTTGGGGTCTGGCACACAGGCATCGACGGGGCAAACAGAGGCACACTGCGGCTCATCGTAGAAACCGACGCATTCGGTGCACTTATCCGGATCGATGATATAGATAGTTTCCCCTTCGCTGATCGCTTGATTGGGGCACTCCGGTTCACAGGCACCACAACTGATGCAATCCTCTGTTATCATCAGGGCCATGCTTTCTCACCACCTTTCTGGCGTTGGTCACTGCCAGGGACTAATTATACTATGCCTTAGAGGGTCTGTCTACCAAATTTGGTTGCAAAAAGCCTTGACAATCTGTACTTTGTCTGCTAAACTATTTTGCAAGCGAAATATCCGCATATCAAATTTATATCCCCCTAACAATGACGCTAGATAGCTGATTGATCATAATGTCGCTGAGCACGCTCAGCCAGTGGCAAGGATGGGATTTTACCCGTGCGTTTGATCGATCTCACGTTGAGCATATCTTCGCAAGATGCCTGGACCAAATATCCAGCCAGGGTGACCTTCGGCCAGGAGGAGCCCCCGACGAGGATTGAAACCTTCGCCACGATTGCTAAAGATGGCCTCTTTATGCAGAAGATACAGACCACTACGCAGAGCTTCACCCATATAGATGCCCCCAAACATTTTTATGAGGATGGGCTGGCCAACGATGAAATCCCCCTGGAACAGCTGGTGGGGGAAGCGGTCCTCATTGATTTGAGTCATAAACACCCAGGTGAGGGTGTTACTGCGGCGGATCTCAGCTCCTCCACGGCCCAGGTGAAAGAGGGCGATATAGTCATCCTGCGCAGCGGCTGGACGGAGCGAGGGCCTTGGGGAACAGAGAGATTCTGGCGCGCTATGATCTGGCTTTCCACAGATGCCTGCGACTGGCTTATCGGCCGAGGCATCAAATCCCTCGCCCTTGACTTTATGGCTGAGGTTCAACCATTTGTCGCATGCCCACATTGTGGGGCGCTGCGCCCTTCGGGGAAAGGTAGTCCAAACCACCGTAAATTTCTTAAGAAGGGAATCGTTCTGATCGAGTGGTTAACTAATCTAGGGGCCATCAGCAGGGAACGGGTCTGGCTAATATGCCTCCCCTTGAAGATAAAGGGATCTGATGGAGCACCGGCCAGGGTAATTGCCATCGAAGGGGGCCTTTCTTAAAAGATACCTAGAGATTCTTCCAAGGTACGTTCGATAGGGAGTAGAGGGGGCCTTTGCTGTCCTGGCCGCTGTGAGCAGGGGAGGTAGGGGTGTATCCTCTTAAATCCCCTAAGATGGGATTTTTCAGGGATTGATACGTTTATAAATATAAAAGGGAGATAGTAATGAGCACATCAGTCGAGGAGATCAAGGCGAGCCTTATGGCGGCCATAAGTCAAGGACAAACCACACGGGGGCACGAGCTGGCCCAGCAGGCGTTAACTGTTGGGCTGACCCCACCCCAAATATTCGATGAGTGCATCATCCCCACTCTCAGGAAGATTGGGGATAAATTTGAGCGGTTTGAGATCTTTCTGCCGGAGATGATGTTGGCCGCAGAAGTCGTCCAGGAGATCAATAAAGTTCTGGAACCCGTCCTCAGACAGGGAGACTCAGCGGTAAAGTCTTTGGCCAGAGTGGTCATTGGGACGATGCAAGGCGACATCCACGATATAGGAAAGAACCTGGTGGGAGTTATGCTCCAGGTGAATGGCTTTGAGGTGACTGACCTGGGGACGGATGTTCCGGTGTCTACCTTCCTGGCTAGAGCGCGGGACACGGGGGCGGATATCATTGCTATGAGCTCTTTACTGACGACCTCGATGCCTTATATGAAATATCTCATCTCTACCCTGGTAGCAAGTGGTGAAAGAGAGATGTACAAGGTTATCGTCGGCGGTGGACCGGTGACGCGAGAGTGGGCCCACTCCATAGGGGCCGATGCCTATGGTCGTGATGCCGCTGAGGCCGTGAGGGTCTGTAAAGAGCTGATGAAATCGGCCACAAAAACCAGCGCAAATTAAGAGAAAAAGAGAGAGGTATTCAATGTCTGTCTTTACTATCCTGGATATTCTCGATCGAGCCCACACCGGCCCGCTCTGCGCAGTTAAAGACTGGGATATGCGTGTTATTCCCCCCAGGGTAGCCGAGAAGTTGAAGGATTACCACCTGCAAGGTACCTGCACCCCAGAGCACCCTATAAACAGCGACGATGCTCTGGCTGACGCCTTCTTTAAGGCTGGTTTTGAGTTGGCCGTTGAAGTGGGCATGCTTTGCTTAAATACTGAGAGAGTAATCAAGGTGAGTGAGGATGAATTGCGATCAGCCATTCAGCGGGCGCCGCGTGAGTTACCTGTCGGCGAGGGACGAGAAACAGTGATTCTGCGAGCGCGCCAGCCGGAAGATCCACATCCCCCAGCCTTTACGGCCCCCTTGGGCATAGTGGTCTCCGAGGACCTATGGGTGCCTCTTATGCAGGGCATTGTCCAAAACCGGGAGGTAGACATCGCCCAGGGTGGTTCCCTGGAGACTGTATTTGGCCGACCCATATTGTCCGCTACCCCCTATGAAACATTCGCTGGAAGGCTCCATGCCCAGATGCACCACGAGGCGCTCTGGCGGGCTGGTAGATCAGGCATGCCCGCGACAGCGGTTATCTCCAGCACAACCGAGTTTGGGCAATTGGGTGGCTATGGTCTACCGGGTGGCTTTAAACCAACAGATATCGCTCTTGTCCTCTCCCCAGCCGAGCTCAAAACTACCTATACCTCCCTTCATAAAGTGGTCCATGCCTTGAACTGTGGTGGGGTGATCCTCTCTGGGGCCTCCTCCATGATCGGTGGCTACTCCGGGCCACCGGAGGGGGCTGCCCTTTCAGCTATCGCCTTTTCCCTGTTGCAATACGTCGTTCACCAGTGTCATTGCGGTGCCTCTGGCGTGCTGGACCTGCGCTACATGGGCAACTGCGGCCGCCATGCCCAGTGGACGATAAGCGTCGTCTTTCAAGCTTTGAGTCGCAATACCCATCTAATCACTAATTCGGTTACTAATCAGGTGGCTGGTCCTGGCACGGAGATGTTGCTCTATGAGTCAGCTGCCGTGATGTTGAACTTCGCTGTTTCGGGAGCCAGTATTGTGATCGGACCCCGTTCGGCCGGCGGTAAGTACGCCAACTACCTAACCCCTCTGGAGTGCAAATTTTGTGGCGAGGTCTTAAAGCGATCAGCCGGATTGAAACGCGAACAAGCTAACGAGATTGTCAAGATCCTCCTGGCGAAGTACGAGGATAGCCTTAAAGATCCCCCCAAGGGGAAGAGCTTCGTCGAGTGCTTCGATTTGGGGACACTTCAGCCAGCCCGAGAGTGGCTTGATCTCTATCTCAAAGTGAAGCGAGAGCTTATAGACTTAGGTGTGCCTCTGGGCAGCGCGTTCTCATAGCCAAGGGTGCTTAGCAGTTGCTAACTGAGGCAGTCCTGGTCGCTCGCTGAGGAGGTGCTAAACAAAACCATAGGTGCTGATGGTTGATCGTATCTTAAAGTGCAGTATTTTAGTTTTATGAAAGGAGACTTTCGGTGAAAAGATGGTTTTCGCTACCCATAATCATCGTTGTACTGCTCAGTTTCGCCTCCAGCGCCTGTACCCCCGCGGCTGCCCCAACACCAACACCGACGAAGGTGGCCGTGAAACCGGTGGAACTGATCATTGCTGAGACACCTTCGCCAGCCTGGGCCCAGATCCCTATCGCTGATGCTAAGGAGCTTTGGGCTCAAGAAGGGATTAAGGTGACGAAGGTGACCTTCACCACTGGTCGGGCCGCCTTGGAGGCTGTCCTAGGAGGGAAGGCTCACCTGGCTACGGTGGCCGAGATACCCATCGTCTTCGCTGCCTTTCAGGGGCAGAAGATAGCCATCATCGCCGATACAGAGAGGTACACGACTTGGCGGGCGGTAGCGCGTAAGGATGCTGGGATAACTACCCCAAAAGACCTGAAAGGCAAGAAGGTGGGTACCAGCCTGGGGACCAACGCCCAATATTTTATGCATTCCTTCCTCAAGGCTAACGGGTTAACCGAGGCCGATGTGCAGGTGGTGAACGTAGTCCCGACCGATATGGTTCTGGCCTTGTCTGCCCGCAATATCGATGCCTTCTTCAGCTGGCAACCCAACTTCTTCAAGGCGAAGCAGGCCCTGGGGGACAACTATGTGGAATTTATTTATCCCCAGTATACTGGTCACTCCTTGCTGGCTACTACTCAAGACTATGCTCAGCAGAATCCGGAGACAATTGAGCGTATCTTGCGGGTGATGCTCAAAGCCGACGCCTTCCTGAAGCAGAACAAGAAGGAGGCGATCGAGCTGGTGGTCAAGGGAACGAAGTGGGATCCAGTTCTGGTGGAAGCTATATGGGATGAGTATCAGATTAAGACTGAGCTGAGCCAGGGGTTGCTCAACGAGTGGCAAAGACAGGCCCAATGGGCCATAGATGCGGGTCTGGCCCTGAAGGGAGCGGTGGTACCTAACTTCAAGCCGTTCGTTTACGTCGATGGCTTGAAGAAGGTTGATCCGGCGGCGGTTACCATTAAGTAGGTGCGTCTGCCTCTCAGTTAGTACAGCTCAAGTTCATCCGTTATCCGTGAAGTTGACAAGGCCAACACCAATGGATCTACCCTGTGTCCCAATATACTCGCCTGGAGGGGGAGCATGATTTTTGAGAAGGCTACTGTTATCACTGTAGATGCGCAACGACGTATCATCCTCGATGGAGCAGTTGCCATTCAGGGCGACCGCATCGTGGGGGTAGGAAAGACGGAGGAGATGAGGAAGCAGTTCCCCGCTGAGGAACGGATCGAGGCTACAGGCAAGCTCATTATGCCAGGCCTCATTAATACCCACGTTCACCTGGCCCAGGCGATGCTCCGTTGCTGTGCCGATGATCTACCTCAGTTACAGAGGCTTGGCCAAAGAATTTTGGTACTGCAGGGGAATTACACTGTGGAGGACGGGCGGGCCAGCGCCGCCCTCTGTCTATTGGAGATGTTGCGCTCGGGCACTACGGCCTTCGTCGAGTCGATGATCGCCAGCCGCTATGGGTTTGATGGAATAGCTGAGGTGGTAAGAGCGTCTGGGATGAGGGCGGTGCTATCTAAGACGGTGATGGATCGGCCCAGTCCTGGTCGTGCCGCGGCGTTAAATATTATGTACAATATTATGCACAGCGGTTTGGAGGAGGATCGCCAGGCCAGCCTGGCTGAAGCCTTAGCCATGCACGATAAGTGGGATGGGGTGGGCGGTGGTCGCATCAAGGTCTGGTTCGGTCCTCGCCCACTGGGAGGATGCACGCCTGGTCTGTACCAGGAGATCAGCAAGATTGCCGCGAAAAGGGGCTTGGGTATCACGGTACACCTGGCTGAGGTGAAAACCAACGTGGAGTATACGAAGAGTGAATTCGGTCTGCTGCCCGTTGAGTTTGCTGAAAGCGTTGGCTTGTTGGGGCCAAATTGCCTCCTGGCCCACGCTGTTTGGTTAACAGAGGCTGAAATAGTCACCCTTGCTCGGATGGGGACGCATGTGGTGCATTGTCCCTCTTCTAATATGAAAGGAGGACACGGCTTCGCCCCGATTCCGGCGATGCTTCAGCAAGGGGTCAACGTGGGCTTGGGCACCGATGGTGGTCACTGTAATAATACCTACGATCTCGTACGAGAGATGAAGCTCGCTGCAGTCATCCACAATGGCATCACCCTCGATCCGACGGTGATGCCGGCCGAACAAGTAGTTGAGATGGCCACGATCAATGGGGCAAAGGCTATGGGGCTAGATAGTGAGATCGGCTCCTTGGAGGTTGGCAAGAAGGCAGATTTGGTCATCATCGATATGGACAAGCCCCATCTAACCCCTTGTCCCAATCCTGTTTCAGGGTTAGTCTACAGCGCCTGTGGAGGTGATGTTGACACTGTGCTTATAGATGGAAAAGTAGTGGTCAAGGATGGCCATGTTCTTACCCTGGATGAGGAGGAGGTCTTGGCTGAAGCAAGACGACGTGCCCAGGCGCTTTTAGCCAGGACAGGTGTTCAACCGTGTTCCAGGTGGCCCACCCTATAGCTGGGATACACGAGATGATGAGGGCATTCCACTGATGGCAGGAGCAGCGTCGCATGACAGCTGGTCCGTGGGGGAAACTCAAACCTTATATGAGGAGAACAATGATACACGACTGGCTGGGGGAGCTGGGGGACAAGGTTCACCTGGCCTATCCTTTGAAAGTAAAGGCCATCGCTGAATCTAAAATAACGGGCTCTAGTTATGGTGATGAGGTGTAGGTGGTGGAACAGACCCTTGGCTGGACAGGAAAGATCCTGCGAGTGGACCTATCAACGGCGAAGATAAACGTAGAGCCGACTGAGGCTTATGCCCGAGAGATGATAGGTGGACGTGGGATTGGTCAGTGGGTTTTGTTCCAGGAGCTTGAGCCATCGGTTGGCGCCCTTGAGCCGGGTAATAAGGTAGTGTTAAGCACCGGGCCCCTCACGGGTACTATTGCTCCAGCCTCAGGGCGCTTGAACGTTGATACGAAGAACCCCCTTACCGGTGGGGTAGCCTCCTCCAGCGCCGGAGGACGGTTCGGACCAGAACTGAAGTTTGCCGGCTTTGATGCCCTTATAATTGAAGGAGTAGCATCTCAGCCGGTCTTTTTGCTTATCCAGGATGATAAGGCTGAGCTCCTGGACGCCTCTCCTCTTTGGGGCAAGACTACCTGGGAGACGGAGAGCTGGTTACAGGAGAGGATGGATGATGATCGCCTGCGGGTGGCCAGTATTGGTCCGGCTGGAGAAAACCTGGTACTGGGTGCTTGTCTGATCATCGAGAGAGGCAGAGCGGCGGGCAGGGGTGGGACAGGGGCTGTACTGGGCTCTAAACGCCTGAAAGCCATCGCTGTTCGAGGCACCCAGCCGATTCAGGTCTACGATCCAGATACGCTGTTGGAGCATGTGAGGCGCTGCTTACGAAAGATCGAAGAATCATCCGGAGCAGGGTTGCTTCGCACTGGAGGAACGCATTATGCCTATGCAGCTGGAGGAGCTTATGGTACGCAACCTCAAACCGTGCGTAATTACCAGGATGACTACTGGCCTGCCGAGCGATCGGCGAAGATAAAAGAGCAGGTCTTTAAGGACAACTTTGAGCGGCGAAGGTTAGCTTGTTTCAACTGTCCTGTCTATTGTGGCCATTTCTATGGTATAAAAGAGGGACCCTACGCCGGCATACGCTGTGAGGGGATACAGGCTAACACCATCAGGGTCTTTGGCCCCAATCTTGATATTGATTACCCCCCTGCGCTCATCAAGGCTCAGGCCCTGTGTAACCAACTGGGTTTGGATACAGATATGGCTGGGGTATGCCTGGCCTGGGCCTGCGAGCTCTACGAACGTGGTATCATCAATATCAAAGATACGGGAGGGCTGCAGCTCAATTGGGGTGATTATCAGGCTGCTCTAAAGTTGGTGGAACAGCTAGCCTATCGGCAGGACTTCGGGAAATTCTTAGCCCAGGGCGTGAGACAAGCAGCCAAGACCATCGGTAGAGGTTCTGAACGCTACGCTATGCATATAAAAGGGGCGGATATGAACGAGGGGGGGATGAGGATAAGCAAATCTTGGGCCTTGGGTATTGTAACCAGCACACGGGGTGGGGGACACCTTGACGGTGCTCCAAGTACCGGCTTCCGGCGCATATCGCCGGAGTTGGGAAGAGCCCTCTATGGTACAGCAGCCGCCGGTAACCTCACCGCCTACGAGGGACAAGCCCAAGTCGTTTTCTGGTTTGAGAAGTTTAAGGCTGTGGTCGATATGTTGGGGATATGCTATTTCCTAACCTGCTGGCTGGATAGCGACTTAATTGATCCCGAGGACCTCGCCCTACTTTTCTCAGCCACTACAGGCACTAACCTCTCCAGTGGGGAACTGCTGCGTCTCGGTCAACGTCTCCATAACGTTGAGAAGGCCTTTAACACTCTTCACGCTGGCTTCACGCGCCAGGATGATTTCCCTCCAGAACGGCTGATGAGGGAGCCCACTAAATCAGGGCCATTCGCTGGAGAAGTGCTAGAGCACAAGAAGTGGGAACAAATGTTGGAGGAGTACTATACCCTACAGGGCTGGGACCTGGCCACGAGTTGGCAGACAGAGAAATGCCTACAGGAGCTTGGCCTGGAAGGAGTGGCCGAAAGGCTGGCGCAGTATGGTAAATTAGTAAAGTGATAGGTTGGAGGAGAGAAAAGTGCTCACGGCTATCGTCAATACCACCATAGTAAGTATGGATGCTGAGAGACGGATAATAAAAGATGGCGCTATCCTTATAGAGGATGACCGCATCATCGCCGTAGGGACGACTGATGATCTCAGGTACACCGGCGCGGACCGGATAATCGAAGCGAGGGGGAAGGTAGCTATACCTGGCTTGATAAATGCTCATACCCATATGTTTCAGGCTCTCCTGCGAGGGTTGGGCGACGATAAAGACCTGATCGACTTTCTTACTAAGGCTATCTACCCCATAGCCACAGTTTTAACGGCAGAAGACGTCTATGCAGGAGCGCTCCTCAGCTGTGTGGAGGCAATCAAGTCGGGAACTACGTGCATTGTGGATAACCATACAGTGAACACCAGCGAGTCCGTAGTGGACAACATAGCCAAGGCCTATCTACAAACCGGGATGCGAGGCCTCATAGCCCGAGGTCTTCGCTACCACACGCCACGGGCAGAAAAATGGGGTATTCCAAGATTTCTCTACGCTTACTCTTTGGAAGAAGATCTAGACATAATGGAGAGACTGCTGCTCAGGTGGCAGGGAGAGGGTCGAGGAATGGTCAGTGTCTGCCCTGCTCCTGTGACCATCTTTGCCAGTGGACCGCACCTGTTTACGGCCCTTAAATCCCTCTACGATAAATATGGAACCTGTATCCATACCCATGTGGCCGAGAGTCGGTCCGAGGTCGAAGCGACGCTTGAGGATTATGGTATGAGGGAGATCCAATTGCTACATAGCCTGGGGGTACTGGGGCCACGCTTTCACGTGGTACACGGGGTGTGGCTCAGTGACGAGGAGATCGCCCTGCTGGCTGAAAGCGGAGGCAACCTGATTCATTGTCCCGTCAGCAATATGTTCTTAGCCTCTGGGGTGGCCCGCCTGCCCGAGATGTTGCGAGCCGGCATCAACATCGCCCTGGGCAGTGATGGGGCAGCTAATAACAATCAGGATATGTTCGGTGTCATGAAAACGGCCGCTCTTCTGCATAAGGTTCATCACTTGAACCCAACCGTTACCCCCTGTGAACAGGTCTTTGAGATGGCTACCCTTGGGGGAGCCAAAACCTTGGGTATGGAAGCCAAGATAGGCTCGCTTGAACCGGGCAAGAAGGCGGATATCGTCCTTGTGGATCTATGGAAGGCGCATACCCTCCCCATTCACCGGGTTATCTCTGCTCTGGTGTATTGTGCCAATGGCAGTGATGTGGATACAGTGGTCATTGACGGCCGAATAGTGATGGAGGGGAGGAGAGTTTTAACGGTGGACGAAGGAGAGGTGCTCTCCAGATCTGAATCTGTAGCTGAAGACTTGATTCAACGGGCTGCCCTCCAGTAAACAGCGCCCATCTTGACAACAGCCGATAAGGGAAGTATATTGCGGATATATTTAATATCCGTAATATCCGCATATGTAATTTAGAGGAGTGGCCATGAGACCGCAACAGATTTCCGAGTCTACAACTGAAGCCTCTCAGCGAGCGATAGATACGTACGTACTGCTCCGCCGGACCCATGACGCTGTCGCCAGAAGGGTGGAAAAGGAGATGTCGCGCTGGAACATCACCACCATTAAGTATGGTGTCTTGCGACACCTATCGGAGAGCAGAGCCACCTCTCTGACTGAGTTGAGTCAAAAGCTCTTTCGGGGCAATAGTAATACGACCACGCTCATCGACCGCATGGAGCGTGATGGTTTAGTGCGGCGAGTTCCCCATGATGAGGACAGGCGGGTCATTATGGTGGAGATCACCGAGAAAGGACAGGAGCTTCGGGATAAGGTCAAACAGCCTTATAGAGAGTTCCTGACTCGCATGATGGCCTGCTATGAAGGGGAGGAGTTAGAGGTATTAGATCGTCTCCTGAGACGCCTCAAGGAAAGGGTTGAGACCGACGGACTTTCCCGCTAGCACAGTAGTTAAAATGAAAGGTTGTGCTTGGGAGGATCAGGCATGATCGGCTTTGATGCGGCTGTACCCATGTCTATTCTGGCTGCCGCGATGCGTATGTGTGTCCCCATCGCCCTGGCCGCTATCGGTGGTACTTTCTCTGAACGCTCAGGGATAATGAACCTTGGATTAGAAGGAATGATGCTGATGGGCGCCTTTGGCGGGGCGCTGACAACCTTTTATACAGGGAATCCATGGCTGGGGGTCCTAACCGGTATCATCTTCGGCGCTATCTTTGGCTTACTGCACGCTGTACTTTGCATCAATCTTAAAGTAAATCAAGCTCTTAGTGGGATAACCATTCCTCTGCTTGCTTTAGGGTTAACTACTTTCCTATTACAGGTCATCTGGGGTAATAAGGGTCAGTCGGAAATGGTAACAGCCCTACCAACCGTATCCGTTCCCTTGCTGAAGGACATTCCCCTTTTAGGTATATTGTTCGATCGGCAGAATCCTCTTGTTTTTGTCCTCTTTGCTGTCGTCATCCTCGCCCAAATTGTCCTCTTTAAGACCTCTATCGGACTAAAGCTGCGCGCAATCGGGGAGAATCCAGAAGCGGCCGATAGTCTTGGCCTGAATGTGAATAGAACTCGCTATTTCTGTGTTGTTCTGAGCGGCGCTCTGGCTGGTCTGGGAGGGGTATCTCTCTCCTTGGGGCAATTGAACTTCTTCCAACAGAATATGACCGCAGGTAGGGGATGGATCGCTGTGGCAGCCAACATCTTCGGACGGTGGAATCCTCTAGGGGTATTTGTTGCCTCCATAGTATTCACCCTGGCTGATGCCGTGCAACAACATCTGACTCTTGATATCCCTGTCCAGTTACTGCAAATGATCCCCTATGTGTTGACCATCATCGTTATGACCCTAGTCGTTGGCCGGGTTGTGGCCCCGGCTGCTCTGGGGAGGCCATTCGAGAGGGGCGAAAAATAGGGTTGAACAGACTATTTTCTGCATGTGCTGGCTATGAGCAGGGCTTCAAGGCGGCAATGATTCGCTTGCCTGGAAGAGTCTAGAAATGACCGATCTTGAAGTGGTGGGTTATCCGGTCAGACGTATAGATGCCCTGGAGAAGGTAACTGGGGCGGCCAAATTTGGCGGCGATATCTACCTTCCGGGGATGTTGTTTGCCAGGACCTTGCGTAGTCCCTTCCCTCACGCCAGGGTGTTGAGTATTGACACGAGCAAAGTGGCGAATCTCTGGGGGGTGGAGGCTGTGGTCACAGCCGCTGACATCCGGGGCATTAACCGACACGGCCTGGCAATTGCAGATCAGCCGGTATTGGTGGCTATAGGGGAGAAGGCCAGGAGAGTAGGCGACCCAATCGCGTTGGTCGCAGCGCGCTCAGCGGAGATAGCTCAGCGAGCCATTGAACTGATTGAAATGGAGTACCAGGAGTTGGAGGTAATCGCTGAACCTGAGATAGCCCTACAGCCAGGGGCAATGCTGGTGCATGAAGACAAGGGAGGGAATATCTGTAGCGAATACCACTTCAATAAAGGGGATATTGTGCGGGGTTTTGCTCAAGCCGACGTGGTCATCGAGGAAACTTATCGCTGGCCACGTCAGGAGCATGCTTTTCTGGAACCAGAGTCCGGTGTGGCGACGATCAATGCCCGAGGGGAGCTAACAGTTTATACTGGATGCTCTGATCCGGTCTATATCCGGGCTGCCATCGCCAAGGCCTTAGGCTGGCCACAAAGCAAGATTGAGGTGATAGCCATTACGGCGGGGGGGCATTTTGGTGGCCGTTCTGATGTTTCCCTCCAGATCCATCTGGCCCTCTTGGCCTTAAAGACTGGTCAACCAGTCAAGATGGTGTGGACGCGCGAAGAATCAACCTTGATGCACGTCAAGCGTCATCCGGTTCGTCTTAAGTATAAGATGGGCACAACCAAAGAAGGGAAGTTGACGGCTATCGAGGTAGACGTTGTCGCTGATGCGGGAGCTTATGCTTCAGCTTCGCCCTATGTGTTGCAGGTGATGTGTTCCTCCTTCCCAGGACCCTACGACATGCCTCACATCAAGGTGGATGGCCTGGCCGTTTATACCAATAACCCCGTTTCAGGTGCCATGCGCGGCTATGGCGAGCCGCAGGCGATCACGGCCACCGAGTCTCAGATGGAGGCGGTGGCCCAGCGATTGGAGATCGATCCCGTTCAGTTTCGCTTACAGAATGCCTTGCAAGAGGGGGCGATTCCAGGCGTGCCAGGAGTAGTTCTTGATGGGGAAGTGAGCCTGGGTAAGACTATGGAGATGGCCTTGACCGTAGCTGGCCCACGGCCTGAGCCTTCCGCTCCTCAAAAGAAGGTGGGGCGAGGAATCTCTGTGGCTATGCCGACTTGGGATATATCGGGCAAACCGATGGGTCCAATGACTGGGAGCGGTGCCAGCGTTGAAGTTCTTCCTGATGGCACGGCCCTTGTGCGTGTAGGGGTGGGAGAGATAGGAACAGGCATCACTACGGTGGTAGCCCAGATAGTTGCTGAGGAGTTGGGGATCCCCTTGGACTCGATTGCGGTCATAACGGGAAGCACAGCGGCTACCCTTAAAGCTGGACCGCAGGTAGGCTCGAGGTCGGCCTATGTCCTGGGGAACGCGGTAAAGATGGCCGCTGATAAGGTAAAGGCCATCCTGTGTGAGAAGGCGACTGAGAAGTTAGAGATGACCCCGGATATGCTGCAGGTCAAGAAGGGCAGGATCTTCGCTGAAGAGCGGCCGGATTGGGGACTTCCTGTAGCCGAGGTGGCTCAGGCTGCCTATCTTGAAGGGACATGCCTGGTGGCCAACGCCTGGTTCAAAGCCAGCCATGCTATCTCCGGCCATACCTTCATCACGGCCATAGCTGATGTGGAGGTGGACGAGGAGACAGGTGAGACCAATATCTTAAAACTAGTCAACGTCCATGACAGCGGTAAAGCCCTTAATCCAGCTAACGTTGAGGGACAGCTGTTTGGTGGAGCCGTCCAGGGGCTTGGCTACGTCCTGATGGAAGATATGCCGACCAAGGACGGCTTTATCCTCAACCTGACCTTGACCGAATATCTTATCCCCACAGCTACCGACATACCTACCAAGTCCGCGGCTGTAATCATCGAATGTCCTTATCCGACTGGCCCCTATGGGGCTAAGGGGGTAGGGGAGCACAGCACTGACGCGACCCCGGCGGCCATCCTGAACGCTATCTACGATGCAATAGGTATCAGGATCACGAAGCCACCGGCTACGCCGCAGAGAATCCTTCAGACACGACGGGCCAGGGAGATGAATGGGGTTCGGTCAGTCAGCTGGAAATGCCGAGAGGAGGTGGAAGCCAGCAGTTAGCCAGGTTGTCGTTACTAACTCCGATCGATCCACATCGAGGTGTGAATCACTGGATCCTGCGTGTTTCGGACAAATTTTTTCCAAGGAGGACGAGCGGTGAACAAGATTAGCAAAAGGTTAACAGTGGTTATAGCCGCGCTTTTGGCCGTCTCTATTGCCCTTGCCGGTTGTGCCCCAGCGGCGGCCCCTACGCCAACGCCGACCAAACCTCCTGCTCCCCCAACACCCACGGCTGTTGTAGCTGCACCAACACCCACACTGGCCCCAACAGCTACCCCTACAGCGGTACCAAAGAAGGAGGTTAGAGTAGCCGAAGTCTTCTTCGGAGCGCTAGGCGATCGGTCATACAATGACTACGCGATGAAGGGTCTGAAGAGGGCTAAGGAGAAGTTAGGGGTAAACTTCGACTATGTCGAAACCAAGGTTTTCGCCGAGATTGAGGGATATATGCGAGATTTGGCCCGCACCGGTAAGTATGACCTCATCATCTTCGCCGGAAATATCGGTGAGCCGGTGTTGAAGAAGTTATCGGCTGAATTTCCAAACCAGAAGTTCTTGACGATCACGGCGATGGTAGATGCGCCGAACATTGCCTCCTACGATTTCAAGATGGAGGAGGCAGCCTTCTTGCTCGGTGTGGTGGCCGGGCGGATAACTAAGACGAACGTCACGGGCTTCATTGGTGGGGTACAGATCCCCCAGATGAAGAAGTATGGGGGTGGCTTCGAGGCCGGGCTGAGATGGGTCAATCCCAAGGCGCAGCTCCTCACCACCTTCGTTGGTTCGTGGGATGATCCAGTCAAGGGACAGGATCTAGCCTTGGCCCAATACGCCAATAAGGCAGACATAATATTCACCATTGCTGGCGCCAGTGGCCTTGGTGTGATCGAGGCGGGCAAGAAACAGAATAAGTATGTGATCGGTTTCATGGATCAACGGTATCTCGCCCCGGACAACATACTCCTCTGTTACGTCGCCAATATGGATATAGTGGTGTATAACGTTATCGAGCAGGTGGTCAAAGGTACCTTTAAGCCCGGACGGTTCTACCTTGGCCTGAAGGAAAATGGTGTCTGGGTCACCATCGACGATGCCCATCCCCTGGTAACGGCAGCGATCAAGAAAGAGGTGGAGGACCTGAAGCAGAAGGTCGTCTCAGGTGAAATAGTCGTTCCTGATGATCCAGCTGGCGTGGAGGCTTTCCTGAAGAAGCACGGCAAGCTCTAGGAGAGCCTGCGCTGGATAACTTGTTCTTGGAGTATATCCTTTCGGTTGCACCGACCCCACGGCGTGGGGTCGGTGCAACCTGGAAACCCCACAATCTTATAATGGCTTCAGCAGTAATTTAAGGAGGCAAAGCAGGAGTGCGAGCAGTTAAGTTTCTTTACTTGAAGCAGGAGGACGTCATCGCCGCCGGTGGACTAGATATGGCCAGGACGATCGAGGGTGTGGAGAAGGTGTTCTCCATGTTGGATAAGGGCGAGTGTATAGAGCCTGATCCCCCAATGATTATGTTCGGCGGTCAGGCTGGTCGGCGTATCACCATGCATCCAGCCTATATTGGTGGCGATGTCGACGTAGCCGGTTTGAAATGGACTCCCAGTAATCCCGACAATCCTATTAAACTTAAGCTGCCCCGGGCTACAGGCATCGTGATTCTGACTGATCCTAGTACCGGCCACCCTCTGTCCATCATGGATGGAATGATCCTTAGTGCCATGCGCACGGGAGCTGTAACAGGAGTGGGGGCTAAGTACCTGGCTCGCCCGGATTCGGAAGTAATCGGACTGTTAGGCGCTGGGGTCATCTCCCGGACGCAACTTATGGCCCTTAATGAGGTGTTAAAGAACATAAAAGAAGTGAAGGTTTTCGACCTCAATCAGGAAAGGTCCAAGGGGTATGCGGCGGACATGGGGACTAAACTGGGGCTCAACATCAGGGCGGTGAACAGCACTAAGGAGGCGGTGGAGGGCTCGGATGTCGTAGTGGGAGCAACGACCGTTTCCCTTGATCAAAGGTACGTGGAGGCTGATTGGATTAAGGATGGGTCGCTCTATTCCAATATATCGGATAACGATCCCAAATTTGAGGTTATCCTGCGCTCGGATAAGATCGTCATCGATGGCCCACGGCAGTTTACCATCCCAGTGGTTATGGGAGAGATGTACCGCCAGGGCTTAATAAGGAAAGAGGATATCTATGCCACCGTAGGCGAGATCGTGAACAGAAAAAAGCCTGGTTGGGAGAACAACAGAGAAAAGATATTCCTTAGCCCTTTGGGACTGGGGGTTGAGGACCTTATAAATGCCTATAGGGTTTATAAACAGGCTAAAGAAATGGACATTGGGCAATGGTTAGAGCTGTGGAGAGAACCCTATTGGACGTAGACGTCGCTTCCAGCTGTTCCTCTCTTCTCAAAGTTAAGTATACAAGGATAGCGAGTTGTAGCATTTCATCTAAGCGCCTACCGTCAGGTCAAGGAGGTTGTACTTAATGAAGGAACTATTCAAAAGGCTTGTGTCCGCCTCGGGGGCATCCAGTGATGAGGGTGAACTGCGAACCATAATCAAAGAGGAGATTACCCCTTTCGTCGATGATCTGTCTGTCGATAGATTGGGCAATCTCATCGCCTCTAAGAAAGGGCATGGTACAGCCGGCCCTGTGCTGATGTTGACCGCCCATATGGATGAGATCGGATTGATGGTCTCCTCCATCGAACGAAACGGAATTATCCGATTTGAGAAGGTGGGTTGGATCGATGACCGGGTCCTGCCCACCCAGTCGGTGATCATAAAGACAGCGCAGGGAGCAGTACCCGGCGTGATCGGCTTACCGTCCACCCACGCCTGGACAGAGGAAGAAAAGAGACGGGTCACTCCTTTTCATAAGCTGTTCATCGATATCGGTTCCTTTAATAAGGAAGAGACAGAGCAGCAAGGGGTATGTCTTGGCGATATGGTCACCTTCGTTCCCCATTTCATGGAACTGAGGAACGGGATCATCGCCACCAAGTCTGTAGATGATCGTATTGGGCTGACCGTCCTAATTGAGGTTATGAAATGGCTGGCCCACGAGAAACACGAGGTCACAGTTGTAGGAGTAGGACTTGCCCAGCATGAGGTAGGACTGCGGGGAGCCAGGACGGCTGCCTATGCGGTGGATCCGGACGTGGCTATCCATATCGACATTACCGGAAACTTCCCTGATGATGCTGGGCCCCAAATAGAACTCGGTAAGGGCCCTGTAGTTCGCTTGATGGAGGAATATGGCAGTCGTGTTGGTTTCGGGGCCCAAATTGGCTTGTTCTCCAGCAGGCTCATTAGTAGGGCCCTGGTAAGCATCGCTCAGAAGGAGGGCATCCCCTATCAGCTCCAAATTAAGCCGGGGGCGATCGCCGATGGCAGTGTGATCCACACCTCGCGAGAGGGAGTACTCACCTGCCCGGTCCTCATACCGGCCAGATACAATCACTCGGCTAACGAGTTGGTCAAGTGGGACGATGTAGAAAACACAGTAAGATTACTCTCCTCGTTTGTGAAGGAGGTCACCCGGAACCTGGTTGATTCAGTCCATAGATTGGAATAAGTATGAGTGGGAGGAGCAGTATGGCAAAGGTTAAAATCCTGGGTATATGTGGAAGTCCTAGACGAGGTGGGAATACGGAAATACTGGTTAAAGAGGCGCTCAAGGCCGCTGAGGAGATTCCAGGTGTTGAGTCCGAATTTTTAGCTCTGGCAGAGATGAAGATCGAGGGCGGATGTCGGGCCACCTATCCCTGCTGGCGCAAGCCATCGTTAGAGCGTCCGTGTATGTGTTATCGTGAAGATAGGGATGACATCAATAAGATCCTTAAGGCGATGATGCGGGCTGATGGGATCATTATCGGAGCCCCCTCTTATTGGGGAGGGGTGCCGGCTCAGCTGAAGACAGTCTTGGATAAATCTATGGCCATCGAGATGGGCTTTCATCTCCGTAACAAAGTTGGTGGGGCCATCGCCATCGCGGCAGAACGAAATGGGGGTCAAGAGGCAACGATTGATAGCATCCACCGCTGGTTCTACATCCACGACATGATCGTCTGTGGGGTAGGGCCAGCTCGTCCAGCTACCAGCATCGGTGGACATTGGGGTGCTATGGCTACTCAGGGTTTCCCCTACCCTGTTCATTCCGACCAGCCCGGGGAGAAGCAAGCTGTTCTGCAAGATGAGATTGGGCTGAACGCGGTGAGGTGCCTAGGGAAACGTGTTGCGGAGCTGACCAAGATTGTAAGAGCCGGACTGGCCCAATTGCCCGACCAGGAGCTGGCTTGGCCCAGAGGATTCGTCCATTCGGAGGTTTTTGACCGCGCTGAGAGGGAAGCCGCTGAAAGCCTCAGCGGTGAGGAGTAGTGAGGATTACTGGCTGAGGGTCACGATGACTAGTAAGCAAGGCCCGGCCATCGTTGCCTTATCCGGACCCCTTACCATCATTTAAGGAGAATGGATCGATGAATGTCATAGAGATGCGAGGCATCACCAAGAGGTTTGGTCCCGTCGTGGCCAACGATCACATAGATTTGGCCGTGCGCAAAGGGGAGATTCACGCCCTTCTGGGAGAGAATGGGGCCGGAAAGACTACCTTGATGAACATTCTCTATGGCCTCTATCATAAGGATAGTGGCGATATCGTCGTGAATGGGATCAGGTCTGAAATAAGAGATGCCAGTGACGCCATCAGGCTGAAGATCGGTATGGTCCATCAACATTTTATGTTGGTTGCTCCTTTTACGGTGGCAGAGAACCTTGTCCTGGGAACGGATCTTACAGATAAACTCCTTTTTGATTTCGACAAGGCCGTTGAGTACACCGAGAAGGTCTCCAAGCAGTACGGGCTCAGGATTGATCCAAAGGCGAAGGTCGCCAGCCTCTCTGTTGGACTAAGGCAAAGGGTAGAGATACTAAAAGCCCTATACCGGGGAGCCGAAACGCTCATCCTGGATGAGCCTACGGCCGTTCTGACACCCCAAGAGATAGATAACCTTTTTAATGTCTTAAGACAATTCAAAGCAGAGGGTAAAACAATCATCTTTATCACCCACAAGCTAAAAGAGGTTATGGCCATCAGTGATCGCATAACCGTGTTGCGCAGGGGAAAGGTTATTGGCACCGTCGAGAAGAGCAAAACGACGCCTCGGGAGCT
This sequence comes from Chloroflexota bacterium, assembly GCA_023475225.1. Taxonomy (NCBI): domain Bacteria; kingdom Bacillati; phylum Chloroflexota; species Chloroflexota bacterium. Next base: position 39,726 of record JAMCVK010000008.1, on the reverse strand, counting down.
GGCCAGGATGATGGTCGGAAGAGATATCCTTTTCGAGGTGCCTAAACGGGAGGCTCAGCAGCCGGTGGAGGCTCTTAGGATAGAGAATTTAGTGGTTTACGATGCTCGGCATCTACCGGCCGTGAATGGGGTCAACCTGTCGCTCTGCCGCGGGGAAATCCTGGGGATCGCCGGTGTTGAGGGCAATGGGCAATCTGAGTTGTGCGAGGCCTTGCGAGGGCTGCGGCGGGCTAGCCGAGGCTGCATACTGTTTTGTGAAAGAGACCTCTGTAATAGGAGTCCGAGGGAAATCAATGCCGCCGGCGTGGCCCATATACCTGAGGACAGACAGGCCCGTGGTCTAATCCCCGATTTCACTGTGCAATATAACCTCATCCTTGGCGTGCACTACAGACTACCCTTCGCTAAGGGCTTTATCCTGGACCACGAAGCCATTCGCTCTTATGCCCAAAGGCTTATCGCTGCATTCGATATAAGAACCCCTAGCGAGCAGGTTCAAGCCAAGTACTTGTCGGGAGGTAATCAGCAGAAATTGGTCGTGGCCAGGGAATTCGGTAAGGACCCAGAAGTAGTTATCGCTGTTCAGCCAACAAGAGGGCTGGACATCGGAGCCACCGAATACGTCCATCAAAAACTGGTGGAGGTCAGAGACCAGGGCAGGGTGGTACTGTTGATCTCCACAGATTTGGATGAGATCATCGCCCTAAGCGACCGTATCGCTGTCATCTATGAGGGTAAGATCATGGATGTCAGAAAGACTCGAGAATTTGCCCGAGAAGAGATAGGCTTACTGATGATGGGCAAGAAGGCAGCTGAGATCGGACGAACGGAGCCCGTGGCTGTGGAAGAAACGGGTATGGTCTCCTGGCAAAACAGAGGTGAATAGGTTGAAATCTGCCTTTGGAAAATGGTTGGTCGGTAACGGAAGGTTTAACCAGATACTCTTCTCAGCGTTTGCAGCCGTCTTCTCTCTGTTAATCGGTGCGATCGTGATCTTTCTCGCTGGCTACTCGCCGATCGCTGCTTATGCGGCGATGTTTCATGGGGCCTTTGGTGGGTCTTATTACCTGAGCCAAACGTTGGCTAAGACTACACCCCTTATCTTCACTGGACTGGCCTTCTCCTTCGCCGCCAAGGCCCGTCAGTTCAACATTGGTTTGGAAGGGCAGCTGTACGTGGGTGCCCTCACCTCTGCGTTGGCCGGGATATACATCACCGGCTTGCCCATTTTTATTCATCTCCCCTTGGCCCTGGCTGCGGGGGCTCTGGCTGGGGGGATGTGGAGCCTTATCCCTGGCATATTAAAGATAAAGACGGGGGCAAATGAGATCATCATTACAGTGATGTTGAACTTTATCGCTATCCTCCTCACCGGCTATCTGGTGAGCTATCCCTTTTTATCGCCGGGTGAGACGAACTTCCCCCAAACTGCCGTTGTGGCTGTCAGTGCTCAATTACCCAATCTGTTACCACCGAGTCAGCTATCGGCAGCAATCTTTCTCGCCCTCCTTTGCGCGGTAGTGATCTATTTTGTCCTGGAGAAGACGGTTTTAGGCTATGAATTGAAAGCCTCCGGTCTCTCGCCACTGGCCGCAGAGGATGCAGGCATAAGCATGGCTAGAAACATCTTTCTGGCTATGCTTGTCAGCGGAGCCATAGCTGGTCTTGGTGGCGCGGGCGAGGTTCTTGGCCTGCATAAGCGTTTCATCTCTGATTTCTCACCGGGATACGGCTGGACAGGCATCGCTGTGGGTATCTTGGGCCGCCACAATTCGTTTGGCATAGTTGTCGCCGCCTTCGTCTTTGGAGCATTAATGCAGGGGGGCATGGTGATGATGAGAGTGACCCACATTCCTTTAGAGCTATATCTGGTTATCCAGGCCGTAATTATCATCACAGCTGCCGCGCCAGAATTAGGTCGCTGGCTACTAATCCTGCGTAGAACGGCAGTGAGATTCGTTTCCCCCATCGCCCCGGTCGAAAGCAAGATAGAACTAGAGAAGGTGGACTGAGCCGGAGGAAGAGATGGAGAATTTTCTTCTATCCCTGATGGTCAACGGTAGGGAGTACAGTCTTGCTGTACCCGTGGAGGCTACGCTCCTCCATGTATTGCGGGAACAGCTGCATTTGACAGGGACCAAAAACGGTTGCGGTAAGGGGTATTGTGGAGCCTGCACCGTGATTATGGGGGGTAAGGCCATTAAAGCTTGCCGTACCCTGGCGCTGAAGGCATCGGGACAAGAGGTCGTGACCATCGAGGGACTTGGTACCAACGGGCAGCTGGATCCCCTGCAAGAGGCATTCATTGAACACAGTGCCGTGCAATGCGGCTATTGTACACCAGGGATGATAATGGCGGCAAAGGCTTTACTAGACGCCCAACCCCATCCCTCCGAAGAGCAGATACGAAAGGCCCTGGCTGGAAACCTTTGCCGTTGTACCGGTTACCAGCGGATTGTGCGCGCCATTCAAGAGGCAGCTGAAACGATGACTGGTCATCGTCCTCGTTCGACCACTGTTGAACTGAAGACATCGACTCTGGTGGGAGCATCGATCCTGCGTAGCGATGCCAAAGACAAGGTGACCGGAAGGGCTATTTACGCCGCTGACCTGTTCTTCCCCAATATGCTCTATGGTCAAGCCTTAAGAGCACAACTGCCCCACGCTGAGATTATCCGTATCGATACCTCCAAGGCACGGGCGATGGCCGGTGTAGAGGCCGTCTTGACTGCGGAAGATGTGCCTGGAGAAAACAGCTTTGGTATCATCTTCTCTGACCAACCAGTCCTTTGTCGGGACAGGGTGAGATATATGGGCGATGCCGTAGCCCTGGTGGCGGCTATCTCTCCCGAAGTCGCCTCTCGAGCCTGCCAGGAGATCGTGGTGGAATACCGCGAGCTTCCCGCTGTTTTTTCAGCGCAGGAGGCCTTAGCCCCGGATGCCCCGCAGATTCACGCCGAGGGCAATATAGCCAATCGGATAACCATCGATAAAGGGGATATTGAGCGAGGCTTCTGCATGGCCGACGTAGTCATAGAGAATACCTATGATACCCCCTTCGCTGAGCACGCCTTCCTTGAGCCAGAGGCGGGGATGGCTGTTCCTGACAATGACGGGGGGGTTACCGTCTACGTCGGGTCGCAGGATCCATTTGGCGATAGGAGACAGGTTGCCCAAGCCCTGGGCCTGTCTGAGGAGAAGGTGCGCATAGTACATACGGTTACCGGTGGCGCCTTTGGAGGTAAGGATGACATCTCGTTGCAGATTCATGTGGCCCTGCTGGCGCTCAAGACCGGTCGGCCAGCCAAGATGGTCTTCTCCCGCGAAGAATCGATGATCGTTCATCCGAAGAAACACCCCTTCCTTATGCGCTATAAAACGGGGGCTACTAGAGATGGACTTTTAACCGCTGTGGAGGCGCAGATAATTAGCGACAAAGGGGCTTATGCTTCGCTGAGCCTGCCGACAATCAGGAATGCGGCTGTGCATGCTATCGGTCCCTATGCCGTTCCTAACGTGCGTGTGGAGGCCATAGGTGTATTCACGAACAATCCGCCGGCTGGAGCTATGCGCGGCTTTGGAGTGCCACAGGTCGCCTTCGCTCACGAATTGCAGATGGATGCCCTGGCCCATAAGTTGGGCATCGACCCCCTCGAACTCCGCTTGAAAAACGCTCTCAAAGTCGGCTCTGTAACCGCCAGCGGCGAGGTATTACAGCATAGCGTTGGGTTGACAGAGACTATCCGACGAGCAGCTGAAGAATTAAAGAAGATGCCAAGAGAATCTGGTATTGGCGTGGGGGTTGCCTGTGCCTTCAAAAATGTGGGGTTTGGTCATGGGAGAGACGAGCCAGCTGGGGCAGAGATCGTCCTGGGAGAGGATGGCCAGCTCTTCGTTCACATAGGTGCCTCCGAGCTTGGCCAGGGCATAAACACAGTACTTCAGCAAATGGTCGCTCAGGAGCTGGGGATCGCTTTAGAACGGGTGCAAGTCTACAGTGGTGATACAGCTATGGCCCCCTCATGTGGAGCCACGACCGCTTCACGGCAAACCTTCATCATTGGAAATGCCACTCTCCTAGCAGCCCAACAGGCCAGGATGCGCTTACTCGGGCTGGCCGAACACAAGTTGAAGGTCAAGAAAGAGGAGCTGGTATTCAAGAATGGACATATAGTTGCCCGCGCTGATCCCCAGAAATCCCTTTCCGTCAACGACGTTCTGACCGTCGCCCACGAACAGGGGCTTCAGGTACTTGGCTCAAGCAGGTATTATCCACCCCCCACCACCCCATTGAGTCCAGAGACCGTGCGCTCCGAAACAGCCGTAACCTATTTGTCCTATGGCTTTGCCACGCAGATTGCTATCGTACGAGTGGATCAAAACACGGGACAGGTGCAGGTTCTAGCCATCATCGCGGCCCACGATGTTGGCAAGGCCATCAACCCCCTTCTGGTGAAATCGCAGATCGAGGGCGGTTGCACGATGGGTGTGGGTTATGCCCTTTTGGAGGAGATGGTCATTGAAAGGGGCATCACAAAGACGCTGAACTTCAATAAGTATCGTATCCCTACCTTCCAGATGGCCCCGAAGGTGCTGCCGATCATTGTGGAAGACGAAGAACCACATGGTCCTTTTGGGGCGAAGGGGGTTGGAGAGATAAGCACCGTACCTACGGCCGCAGCCATCGTCAACGCCATCTATGATGCCACAGGGGTAAGGATAACCAGTCTACCAGCCACGCCGCAGAAGATCCGCCGGGCCTTACTGGATCGACAAGAGAGTGTCGAAGAGTGGGGGTTGGGGGTACCGAGCAGTAGCAGACCCGCTTATCCTGGTCAGGGAGGAAACTAAGTGCGAGCAGGTGTGCTCATTCTTGGTCGTCATCCAGCTGAACGATTGGTCAAGATGGTCAAATTGAGTGAGGCATGCGGCTACGACTTTTTCTGGTACGCCGACCAACGATTCTTTCGCGAGGTGTATGCCAGCCTGGCGCTTTGCGCGGTGCATTCGATGCGAATCGTGCTCGGCCCTTGTGTGACTGATCCCTACTCCAGGCACCCGGCTATGACCGCCGCAGCCATAGCCACAGTAGATGAAATCTCCGGCGGGCGGGCCGTCTTGGGCATCGGCGCTGGATATTCTGGTTTCGCGGAGATGGGTCTTCAACGTGAGAAGCCGGCCTTGGCCATAAGAGAGGCGATAGCCTTGATTCGTCTTCTTCTGGCTGGGGGAAAGGTCGATTTTCAAGGCAAAGCGACCAGCTTCAGTGGCAAACTGGACTTCCCCACGCGGCCCGATATCCCCATCTACATTGCCAGTAATAGCCCGAAGACCTTAGAGTTGGCCGGGGAGGTGGCTGACGGGGTGATCATCTCCTCCTGTGTCTCAGAACGGGTTATTAAACCAGCCCAGGAACTGGTAGCCAACGGCGCTCGTCGGCGGGGCAGGGACCCCAGAGAGATCGAGTTTGTGGCCAGGATCGATACTTGTGTTTGTCCTGACTCGCGCCTGGCCAAGGCAGCGGTGAAGCCAAGGATCGCCCGGCAGCTTATGTCCGACTATCCTCACTTCAACTTTATGGCCCCTCTCGGCCTGGAGGTACCGCTGGCACTAAGGCAAAAGATAGCCGAGATTGGCTACAGCCACGACCCCGCCCTGGTCTCCGCGGTGGCAGACCTGGTGCCGGATGAATTCGTGGATCATCTTTCTCTGGCCGGAAACGCTGTCGAGGTGGCTGAGAAGGTGAACGAGATGCTCTGCTTGGGGGTGGATCAAATCACGATCTATCCGATGCCTGCCGTTGAGGATGATTTAGAAGAGACTATCAGATCTTTTGCTGAAGAGGTCCGGCCACGAGTGCACATACTGCAAGCCTCGGCTATCCTTTAGGGAGAGTTGTTGATCCTATGATTGATCAGGATACCGTCTCCATATTGATAAATAACGATTGGTGTAAACGCTGCGGGATCTGTGTCGCTATCTGTCCAAGAGGCGTATTTGTGGCCGCCACGGATGGATTACCTCTGGTGAAACAGCCGGAGGCCTGCACCAAATGCCAGCTCTGCGAGCTCATCTGTCCGGACTTCGCCATCCAGATAGCCAGTTAGCCATACGTATGGGTATATTGGAGTGAAGAAGATACAGTTGCTATCAGGCAATGAAGCCTGTGTGGAGGGAGCCCTCGCCGCCGGCGTCCGCTTTTTCGCCGGCTATCCGATAACCCCCTCTTCAGAGATAGCGGAGCTGATGGCCAAACGTCTCCCTGAGGTAGACGGCAAGTTTATCCAGATGGAGGACGAGATCGCCAGTTTGGCGGCCGTTATCGGTGCCTCTCTGGCCGGTCTGAAGGCGATGGATGCCACCAGTGGGCCGGGCTTCTCCCTGAAGGCGGAGAACCTGGGGCTGGCTATCATGATGGAGGTGCCCTGCGTCATCGTCAACGTCCAACGGGTGGGACCCAGCACGGGTATGGCCACCTCACCGGCCCAGGGAGACGTGATGATGTCCCGCTGGGGTACGCATGGTGATCATCCAATTATCGTTCTATCGCCCTGGTCGGTCAGGGAGACCTTCGACCTCACCGTCAGGGCAGTCAACCTTTCAGAGAGATTCCGCACCCCGGTCATCCTTCTTTCTGATGCCATCATCGCCCGTATGCGCGAGGATATCGAACTACCTGGTGAGGTAGAAATAGTCGACCGACCGCGGCCGACCGTACTGCCCGCCGCATACAGACCGTATGCCGCCATTCCCTCTGATGTTCCTCCGATGGCCGATTTCGGCAGCGGCTATCACTGGTATGCCAACAGCAGCATGCATGATGAGAATGGCTTCGAGGCGACGGGTGATCCGCAGGCGGCCAGGGCCCTGATTAGCCGTCTTCATGCCAAAATAGAGCGTCATCGGGAGGAGATCGTCCACACAGTTGAGGAGATGATGGATGACGCCGAGATAGCGCTCTTTGCTTATGGCTGTGTGGCCCGTTCGGCCAGAGCGGCCATGAGAATAGCCAGGACTATGGGACTCCAAGTGGGGCTGATCAGGGGGGTAACCCTCTGGCCCTTCCCTGAAGAAGAGGTACGGGCGGCTGCTGAAAGAGTACGAGCGATCGTCGTACCGGAGATGAACGCGGGACAGCTGGTAGAGAAGGTGCGTGAGGCAGCCGGAGGGAGAACAAAGGTTATCTCCTTGCCCCGTTACGATGGAGTGTTAATTACGCCGGAACAAATCCTGGAGGTCTTAAAGCGGGTATTGACTGATGACCCCCCGCTCAATTGGAGAGGTGGATAGTGGCATCGGTTGCCTCCACATCCGTCCTATTAGAAAAGTATATTCGCCAGGGGAGCTGGCCCACCATTTGGTGTTCCGGCTGCGGCATCGGCACGGTAATGGGTGCCCTCCTGCGGGCCATCGAGCGCTTGCAGTTGAACCAGGATGAAATCGTGATTGGCACCGGCATTGGCTGCTCCGGCTTCATTTATAACTATCTCAACTTCGATGCCTTTCACGGCACACATGGGCGCGCCCTGGCCATCGCTACGGGCATCAAGATCGCCAATCCCAATCTGACGGTGATCGTACCTATGGGCGACGGCGACTGTGCGGCCATCGGCGGTAATCATTTCATTCATGCGGCACGACGTAACATTGATCTCACGGCGATCATCATCAACAATGAAATATACGGTATGACTGGTGGACAGTACTCACCGTTGACCCCTAGAGCACGCCTCGCTACCACCGCTCCTAAAGGGCATCTTGAGCGTCCCTTTGATCTCTGCGAACTGGCCAAGGCGGCCGGGGCCACCTATGTAGCCAGGGGTACGGCCTATTATGTGCACCAACTGATCGACCTGCTCAGCGAAGCTATCGCTCATAAAGGGTTCTCTGTGGTTGAAGTGATCGCCCAATGTCCGGTTCAATTCGGACGGAGGAATGAGATGCCTACAGCCATTGAAATGTTGCGCTGGCAACGGAAACATACCGTACAGGCGCAGCGTGCGGCCCAGTTGAGTCTAGAAGAGCTGGGCGATAAGCGGGTGATTGGACGAATGGTCAAGATAGATGCTCCTGAGTGGACTGAGGAGTATGCTAAGGTGATTGAGGCGGCGAGGGATGATAGGGCAGATGGCTAGCCGGTATGAAGTGCAGCTGGTGGGCATCGGCGGACAGGGGTTAGCGATGAGTGGGCTCATCCTGGCCGAAGCAGCCATTCATGAAGGTAAGCACGTCATCCAGACAGAGGTGCACGGTGTCTCCTCGCGCGGCGGGCCGAGCCGGGCCGAGGTGATAATCAGCGATGAGGAGATCGACTACCCCGCTGTAAGCCGCCCTGACGTGTTATTAGCCCTGACCCAGCGGGAGTGCAATCGTTATGTTTCAAACTTGAAGGAGGGCGGCGTTTTGATTGTTGATTCTACTAATGTCCGAAACGTAGCGGAGATAAATGGCCTGGTGTATGCTCTCCCCTTGACCGCGCTGGCCAGGGATAGGCTTGGCCAACCGATGGTGGCCAATATGGTTGCATTGGGAGTGATCGCCAGTCTGACGTGGATTGTTTCCCTCCAGGCATTGGAAAAGGCGATCCGCTCCAGAGTGCCTTCCGCAGCGCAAGAGATCAACATCCAGGCATTGCACGTGGGCTTCCAGGTGGGGGAGGATGTGCGGGGAGAGCTAAGCAACTTTGAAGCATAGAGGACATGTGCGGCGTTAAGAGGGCCCTGCCCCAGGCCATATCCTTGCTCTCCCGCAGAATGGGGGAGTGTAGAGGGACGAAACCCTTCTGTTGGCCTGCTATACATATATATGTGGAGGGTAATCAATGGACTTCGAGCTGACTGAGGAACAAAAACTGGTACGGGATATGGTTCGTGATTTTGCTCAGAAAGAGATCGCCCCAAAGGCCCAGGAGAACGACGAGAAGGGCTACTTTGACCGAAGCATCGTAGACAAGATGGCTGAGTTGGGATTGCTGGGCGGACCCATACCGGAGAAATATGGCGGTGGGGGCTTGGACTATATCAGCCTGGCCCTCACCTGCGAGGAAATCGAGCGTGTGGAAACCGCCTTCCGTGTCGTGCTCAGCGTCCACGTCGGACTGAACAGCCTGACCCTGCTCCAGTGGGCGAACGAGGAGCAGAAGCAGAAGTACCTTCTGCCCCAAGCCAGGGGCGAAAAGCTGGCCACCTTTGGGCTCACCGAGCCGGGCTGTGGATCGGATGCCGCCAATATTGAGACGACGGCTGTGCGGGATGGTGACTATTATATCCTGAATGGAACCAAGATGTGGATCTCCCTGGCTGATGTGGCCGATAACTTCCTGATTTTTGCCACCATTGATCGGCAAAAGAAGCACAAGGGGATCTGCGCTTTCATCGTGGAGCGCAGTTTCCCTGGAGTTTCCAATGCCCCCATTCATGGGAAGCTTGGCGTGCGCGCCGGAGATACAGGCGAAATCATCCTCCAGGATTGCCGTGTCCCCAAGGAGAATCTGTTGGGACAGGAGGGAGAGGGTTTCACTATCGCTATGTCGGCCATCGATCAGGGACGCTTCACTGTAGCTGCCGGGGCGGTTGGTCTGGCCCAGGCCTGTATCGATGCCTGTGTGAAGTATGCCAACGAGCGCTATGCCTTCGGACAGCCCATCGGTAAGTTCCAGCTCGTGCAGCAGATGATCGCCAATATGGTAGCTGGCACTGAAGCGGCGCGCTTACTGGTCTACCGCGCTGGCTATCTAAAGAATAAGGGGATACGTAATACACGAGAAACATCGTTGGCCAAGTGGTACGCCTGTGATGTAGCCATGCAAGCCGCGGAGGATGCGGTGCAGATTTTCGGGGCCTACGGCTATTCGAACGAATATCCCGTTGAGCGTTATTTCCGGAACGCCAAGGGAGCTGTGATCTACGAGGGTACAGCTCAGATTCACACCCTGATGCAGGCCGAGTATGCCCTCGGCTATCGCAAGGATAAGCCGCTGCACTGTCCGCAACCGAAGGCTCAAGGATACTAGCCCTGTGAGATGTCGTAGCCATGAACTGGAACACCAATTTTAAGCGAAAAAGGAGCGGTGGATGATGCCAATAATTAAGACGAAGCATTTCAGATCGTCGGCTTGGCTAAGCGTGTTATCCCTGGTGGTGTTGCTCTTTGTCTCAGGCTGCACTGTGGTAGGAGCGCCAGCGAAAAAGGAGGAGGTTACCTTCCGTCTGGGTTGGAAGATCAAGGGCGAATATGCCCCCTTCTTCGTAGCCCTGGAAAAGGGCTATTATGACGCTAATGGGCTTTCCGTATCTATTCTCGAAGGGCAGGGCTCAGCGAGCACGGTTCAGCTTGTCAGTAACCTTTCGGACACCTTTGGCTACTCTGACATCTCTACAGTGGCCAGGTCCGTAGGGCTTGGGGTTCCTATTAAGGTGATAGCATGTACACTGCCTAAAAGTCCCGCGGTCATAATCTCTTATCCCGCAGCGGGCATAAAGGAACCTAAGGACCTGGAAGGGAAAACGCTTGCCCAGACGCCTGGTGATGCCGTGAGCCAAATCTTCCCGGCCTTCGTTGCAGCCACCGGGATCGATAGCAACAAGGTCAATCAAGTCTCTTTGGAAGCGGCAGCTAAGTCCCAAGCATTTCTCCAAAAGAAGGTTGACGCTATCACGGCCTATTCGAATAACCAACTTCCCGCCCTGGAGGATACTTTGGGCATCAGATTGAACGCGATGATGTTCGCGGATTATGGTATTAACCTGTTGGGGAGTGGTATAATTGCCCACAACAAGACGATTGAGGAGAAGCCAGAGCTGGCGCGCCGCTTTGTGCAAGCCACTATTAAAGGGTGGGAGTATGCGGTACAGCATCCGGCAGAGGCGGCCGAGATTTTGGAGAAGCGCTTTCCTCAGCAGAAAAAAGAGGTAGTATTGAAGCAACTGGCCCCAACTTTCCAGTTGATTCGTACTAAAGCCACCGAAGGGAAGCCGATTGGCTGGCAATCTGAGCAGGATTGGAAACAGACCCTGGACTTGTTAGAGAAATACGGAGGGATGCAGAAGAGGCTAGAGCTGAATGCCTATTATACTAACCAGTTCTTGCCTAAGTAGTGGTCAGATCCACCGAGAGTAGCGGAGAGCGGGAGTTCCAAGGGGGGCGCAGCTTGGTAAGGGTGCCCCAAACCTCCGCCGGGCGACCTTGAACCCCCTGCAGGCCTGCCCGCCGCAGGTGGGGGTTTGGGGGTAGATGTCTATAAGATGAAGTTGAACATTAGGAAGGGCCAGGGGGCTGCCTGTAATGTGCTGCTCACCCGGATCATACTTATTTGGCTATTGTTGTTGGGCGGCTGTGGTCCACAGCCGCCCAACAACACACCTGAAGCGACCAACGAGAAAAACGCCCCCATCGTCTCACCTGTCCACGTAACAGTCCCAACGCCGACTATTGCTATACCCCCGCCGACTGGTGCTGTGGGCACCTCGGCCTTCCCGACACCTACCTTGACCGCTATCTCCAGCGCACCAAAAGAAACTCCAACGAACATCTCTGTTCCATCCCCAGCGAACACCGTCGCTCCAACCAAACCAACGAATACACCCTTCGCTGCGCCACCACCAGCCAAGGCATCAACAGATATAGGCTCCCCATCCCCTACGCCTCTATCCCCAAGCCCCTTCCCTCCCACTAGAAGGGTGAGTGGACAACGATTGATCTGCCTCGACCCTGGTCACGGCAGCCCTCGCTATCCAGGGGCCGTGCACCGGGATAGCACGGGCAAGGCGGATCTGGTAGAGAAGGACCTGAACCTCAGGGTCGCCCAACATCTGGCCAGCCTTTTGCGCGCCAAGGGATTTGCCGTAGTCCTCACCAGGGAGGGAGATTATACCCTTACCGGTTTTACGGGTGATAACCTAGTGGAAATGATAAAGCGGGAGATTCAGGCCCGGGTGGACGTGGCCAACAACGCTGGAGCGGATTTAATCATCTCCATCCATTTCAATGGACACGATGACCCCACTTTGAGAGGCACGGAGACGTACTATTGCAAAGACCGCCCCTTTGGGGATAAGAACAAAAAGCTGGCTGAATTGATTCAAGGGGCGATGGTAGGCAGCCTAAAGCGCGCTGGCGTTCAGGTCATCGACCGGGGGATCAGACAAGATACCATAATCGGTAGGCGTTTCGGTTACAAGCACGCCTTTATGTTGGGTGCCAACCCTGGGTTCGAACGACCGAGCCAGATGCCTGGGGTCATCGGTGAACCGCTCTTCGTCAGTAACGACTATGAGGCCTCACTGCTAAAGCAAGAGCGCATCCTTCAGGCGGTGGCTGAGGGCTACCTTGAGGGCATAATCAGGTACTTTGACTGGGCTGCTAAATAGAAGGATAGGGGCGTGTTTCGACACCACCTCACAGGATTGCGGCTGGATACAATTTGAACCCCTTCTCTCGTGGGGAGGTCAAGGGGTATATAGGGGCGTGGCAAGCACGCCCCCTACAGGGTTCCGGGGCTTTGCCCTAGTTTTACTTCTCCTCGGGGAGGTCAAGGAGGGAGCACCCTCCGCCCTAGAACCCAATTTCCCCCCTCTCCCGCTTTGGGGAGAGGGGGATTAAGGGGGTGAGGGCGACGACCACAATAATGGATATCAACGGCTCCACAGGCTCAGGAAGCGGCACCATCGTGCGCTACGCCATCGCCCTGTGTTCGCTGGTCGGCACCAGGCTCCACCTGACGAATATAAGAGCCGCCAGGCCCAAGCCGGGGCTACAACACCAGCATCTAAAGGTGGTAGAGGCGTGCTCCAGAATGAGCACTGCCAGAGTTGCAGGGGTAAGCCTTGGCTCGCCTGAGCTAACTTACGAGCCCGGAGGCGAGATTCGGGGAGGTTACTATGAATGGGATATAGGCACGGCCGGTTCAACGTCGATGCTGGCCATGACCATCTTACTCCTGGCTTGCTTTGCTGACAAAGAAACGACCTGCCGTATTTCCGGTGGACTCTTCCAGGATTTTGCCCCTTCCGCCCATCATATGCAGCATGTGCTGTTCCCCACCCTCAGAAAGATGGGCATTTGTGCCGATTTGAAGATTGTTCGACCCGGCTACGTCCCCAGAGGGGCAGGGATCATCGAGATAACAGCTAAACCATTGGAAACGGCCCTAAAGCCGTTGATCTTACCTGAACAGGGTCAGGTGAAGTGCATCAGGGGAATCGCCCTCTCCTCTCACCTCCGAGAAAGAAAGGTCAGCGAACGAATGGCCCAGGAATGCCAGAAGGTCCTGAGAGCAAGGGGCTATAAGGTGGAGATAGAGGGGGTTTGGGACGAGACTTCGCTTCAGGAAGGAGCCAGCCTGGCTGTTTGGGCCGAGACTGATAGCGGCTGCCTCATTGGGTCCGATAGGGCCGGAAAGCGAGGTAGAAGCTCGGAGGAGATCGGCAGGTACGTGGCTGAAAGCCTTCTTGAGGACATCGCTAGCGGGGCCACGGTTGATAGGTACTCGGCCGACCAGCTCCTGATCTACGCTGCCCTGGCTGATGGGGTCAGTGAATATCTAGTACCCAGAATAACGGACCATGTCAGCACTAGCCTTTGGTTGATCGAGCAATTCGGGGCCGAGGTAGAGCGCCTCGGTCATCAGATTAAGGTGCGTGGCATCGGACTCACGCCCACCCAGTTTGCTTGACCAGACATCTTCTTTATTTTTGATATTCTGTGACGTCGATCCCCAAGTCTTTCGGACCAAAGGCCAGGGGCAATAACTCATTTATGGAAGTGAGGACGATCTTATCCTTCTTAGTTGTAGAGAGAATCGTCTCCAGATCACGCCCAGAGACCTGGGCAAATTCGTACAACATCTGCCTACAGCTTCCGCAGGGCGAGGTAACTTCTTGCGTAGCCAAATCAACCGGCGAACCAAATTTGCTTCCCCTGGCGATGATAGCCACTGCCTTAAACATCCTATGTCCCATCGCGTTGGCCCGGCAGATGGCCGCCCTCTCAGCGCAGATGCTAGCCATGCCCGTGTTTTCAACATTTGCGGCAGCGATGATCTGATCGTCCTGAGTTAGCAATGCGGCGCCCACAGAGAAATGAGAATAGGGGTTATAAGCATTTTCCGTAGCCTTCTCTGCCGCGTCCAACAATCGTTTTTGGGTTTCGTTCAGTGCGTTGTAAGTGGTAGTCTTCACGGTGAAATTCCTCCTTGATTTGATCAGCCTCTGAGGCTGGTAGATGGGTTCTTTCCCGGGCACCATTCTTTGAACTTCCCAGCCATCGTTACCGGGTCCCAGACTGAGAATATCGTTGAAATGGGATTACAGTTCAGTCCTCGACCATGGCGATAGCAATGTGTAGTACATTGGCGAAAGGGATTCTTAAGTTTCGGATTTGCCGTCAATATGATACGCGACTGTAAAACAGATTGCAACAATCGAAATCGACGAGGGATGCAGAAGGAGAGGTCACCAGCCCTCGGAGAAGTCCTTTATTATGATGGGCAGGTACGTTTTATAACCCCAGCTACTCTGAGTGGAGCTGACGCTCTTGATCCCCTCCAGGTTCCCGGCCTCATCGGTAGACCTGAAGAGAACGGGCTGGTCGGTGTTGACTGAAAAGGGAAGGAAGTAGGTGCGCCAGGTGGCACCGTTGTCCAGGCTGTAACGCGTTCCCCTCCCCGGGGCCACGCCGGACAGGTTGTCGGCGGCCTGTAGGGTTATGATATAGGGTAGGGTATAGGAGCCATTGGGGCGTTGTGTGCCACTGCGCAGGGCCGAGGTGACAGGCGGCATCTTATCGATGCGTACCACAATGCTTAGCCCTGGCTCCTCCACGTTTCCCACGCTATCCTTAGACCTGGCCTTGATCACGGTCACCCCCTCAGCGGTCACGTTCAGGGGGGAAACCGAGGGCGAAGCCTGGGTGTAGGTGATCCAGGTGGTACCTCCGTCCAGGCTATACTCGGTGCTAGAGACGGGGTAGACATTGGCGATGGGGGTTAGGGAAATGGCCACATTGGAGGTGTACCAACCGCTACTACCTAGGCTACCGCTGAGCGAGGCGCTGGTGATGGGAGGCCTAACCGTGCGAGGCACTACTTGCCCTCCGGAGTAGGAATCGAAGAGGTAGCGATAGGTCTGGCCTCTGGTGGCCTGCCCTGACCAGGAGGTGCCAGAGAGGTGCTCACCCGCCGAGGCCAGGGACTGGACAGTAATGGTATAGGCCCCGGTGCTGGTGCCGGTGGCCTCCACCCTCACGGATCCCTGGCCAGGGTGAGGCATCCTCACCACCTCTGGATGAGCGGTGCGCCCGGAGTAGGTGGCCTCTGGCACCTGATTCACCTCCTGGCCGAGGGAGACATTGTAGCCCACCTGGCGGCCCTGAGGGTCGGTCACCAGCAGGTCCACTGGCGAGTAGGCGCTCACCTGGAGCGTGGTGGCGGTGAGCACCGCGGTGGGCAGGAGCAGCGATACCAGGTCGGTGATGGCCAGGGTGGCAGCTACCGACTCAGGGATAGCATCCCCGGCCCTGTCCCGGTACTCGTTGGCCATAGCCGCCCAGGTTGGCTTGTTCTCCTTGGCACTGTGGTAGCCAAACTGGTTCATCAGCCAGTCAGGGGAGGGGTTCTGCTCGATGATGTTGAGCATCTCCACGCAGATGGTGTAGAACTCGGCGGCGGATGTGGCCCGCAGACGGTAGACGAGCGAGGGGAGGCTCAGCGCCTTGAGGTCGGGGGTGGGGCTGGAGAGGAGCGAGGCCACCGCCCACTTCCAGGAGCGCAGGAAGGCCCTTTCCACCCTTCCCTGGTCAGCCGCCTGGTAGCTATCGGCCCGCAAGTGGTCCCACCCGGTGAAGGAGGCGATGAAGAAGCCGATGTCCAGCCCGGTGAGCACCGCCCCCAGCAGCGGGTTGACCCTGCCCGCTGTATCCTTGAGCAGATCGCGCAGCACGTTCAGGATCTCTTCATTGATGGACCGGGCGAAGGTCTCGGCCAGGCGCTGCTGGAGAGCGTCTTCATCGAAGTTGACCAGGTCCCAGATGGCCCGATTCAGCTCAGCATTTCCGGTATCGTCCTGGGCGATGGAGATGAGGTAATCCCTGTGTTCGGCCACCACGCTGGCCTGCCAGTGGGCAGTGAAGGTGATGCGCATAGCCTCGGCGGTGACGCTCCGCCCGGCCATGGCCAGGTTGAGAGCTTTGAGCAACCCGGAGTTGACCTTGGCCGCCCGAGAGGAGAGCTGGCGGATGTAGCCCTCATCGGCCAGAGCGCTGCGCAGGCTCTCCACAGTCCCTCCGGCGCCCACCACCAGGTTCATGCGCTCAGTAGCATCCTCATATTCCCTGAGCCAGCCATCGGGGGGTGCGTTGGAAGCCATGGCAGTGGCGATGATGGCCTTGTAGACGTCCCGGGTCTCCGGGGGCTCAGCAGGAGGGTTGCCTGTCTGCTCGGCGATCCAGGCCAGGCCGTTGCCGAGCCAATTATCCCGCGACCTCTGCGACCATTCTAGATCACCATCCTGAATCCAGGAAGGGTAGGTAGCATAGGTGCTGGATATGTAGCGGTAGAAGCCCAGCCTCTGGGCCGAGACGAGGCGCTCCTGGTTCAACTCAGCATCGGTGACCAGGTAGTCACCCCCTCCCAGGGCATAGAGTCGGGTCAGGCTGGCCCCGAATTCTGTGGGCGCACTGGCGGGCCTCAGATAGGTCTGGCGAAGTCTCGCCTGGTTGGTGCTGCTGAGGGGGGCGCTCCAGACGGTATGGAGCCGGTACGGCATGCCATGCCAGGTAAACTCCTGCCAGAGATATTCGTTGGCGCCCGCGGTGAGGAAGGAGAAGGCATACTCCGAGAGGAGGGGGACGCCCTGGGTGCTCTTTAGAGCGGTGCTGAGCCTCACAGTGTAAGCGGTAAGGAGCTGGAGTGACTGGGTGGGGGTGATGGTAACCGTCTTGGTGGCGCTGTCATAGCCCAGGCTGGTGGCCACAGCGCCACCGGAGTAGAGGAGCTGCACATTGCTGGCCGTCAGGCTGCTTTGATCCAGGGCGTCGCTGAAGACGATGGAGATGGTGGTATTGGTGCCCACCCGGGTAGCCCCATTGGTTGGGCTCACCCGAGAGACGTAAAACTCACCTTTCAGGGCGAAGAGAGCGTGGTAGGTTGGGGCGTAGAGGGTGCCATCCGAGCCGATGGTCACTGAGCTATAGCTGAAGTAGCGGCTGTATGGGCTGGGAGGCACATAGTTCCACTTGAGGGAGCCGTCAGGATTGAGGGCGTAAAGGCCGTTGCCCTCGCTGCCGAGATAGATGGTGCCATCGGCCCCCACCGTTGGCTGGCTGTAGCGCACCCCGTATCCGATACTTGCCCTCCAGCGCTGCGTGCCGTCGGGGTAGACTGCATATAAGTGCATATAAGAAGGTAGAGGAGGGGATGTAGATGGTGCCATCGCTGGCCAGGGCCGGGGAGGAGTAGATGCTGGAAACGGTGACGAAGCGCCATCTAAGGGTGCCATCGCTTTTTATGGCGTAGAGATAGTTGTCATTTGCGCCGATGTAGATGGTGCCATCGGAACCGATGGCGGGAGAGCCGGTGATACTGGCGCCGATGGGGTAGCTCCACCTCTGGCTACCGTCAGGGCTCAGGGCGTAGAGGACGCCGCGGGCATCCCCGAAGTAGATGGTGCCGTCGCTGCCGACTGCCGGGGAGGACGATATGGCGCCGCCAGCAGCGAATTCCCAACGTAGCGTGCCACTGGGGTTAAGGGCGTACAGTTTGCCATCTCCAGCGCCAAAATAGACGGACCCATCGGCACTGATGGACGGAGAGGAGCGGACCCATGCGGGCACCCAAAAGCCCCATTTGTAGGTGCCATCCGGGTTGATGGCGTAGAGCATCCCGCTTGCTCGGTCAATCTGAGCGCCGATATAGATGGTGCCGTCTGCGGCCACCGCGGCCGATGATCTGACGTCAGCGTATACGCCTGCGCTGATATCGAAGGCCCACTTGGTGCCCCCGTCAGGCCTCACCGCCACCAGTTGGGCAGGGGTGGTTACCCCCACATAGATAGTGCCATCGGGGCCGAGGGTGGGCGAGGAGCTGAAGGGAGGGAGGGCATTGTAGTAACCGGCCACGTTCACCCATTTCAAGATTGGCACCGGGGAGCCGATATAGGGGCTGCGACCGGTGTGTTGGAGGTCGTGGCGGAACATGGGCCAAGGGGTGCTAGCTAGGCTTGACTCGAGTGCCCTGAGGGGCTCAGACGCGGGGGTGACCGTATAGGGCAAGAGGCCGCTGGAGAGCAAAATGGACAGGATTATCCCTACGGAAAGCCACCCCCTGCCTCTGGCCCTAAGCCTGCCCATGGCCTTCTCCGCAGGACAAACACCCTTAGCGCGATACTACCCGTCGGCTGACTTCCTGTCAGCCGGAAGTTCCCAAGTTCAACTCTTGATTGTTACACAGCCACGCCCCGCTGCCATCTGGTACCATTGTAAGCCCTTGCCCTCCGGCTGTCAAACAACGCCGAATTTGTCCATGACCCTCAATCTTTAGGGTGTTATTCGACAGTCTCTCAGTGCATGCTTGACGCAATTCTGCATTTGCACTATACTACCCGTGAACAATGGAGCCTAGCTGGAGGTAGCAAATGGAAGCCAATAAGAGGAAACGACTCACCATTGACCTGGACCCCCTCTTGCAGCGTCGACTAAAGGTGATAGCAGCTCTGAAGGGAATCAGCATGCGCCGGTACTGCCTTACTGCCATAGAGAAGGAGCTGGCCCAGGATGAGTCAGAAGAGGCTAAATCTCTGCCTTTCGGTGAGGAAGCTCTTAATCGCCTGTCTTCGCTTCAGGCCGCAGTATTTGGAGGGCGACAGGTTCCTGGAGATTCGGCGGAGCTAATCCGCGAAGCCAGGGCGGCGAGGGCGGAGACTTGATGAATGGGTCCGTTGTGATAGATGCCAGCTTAGCTGTTAAGTGGCTGGTGAACGAGGTTCATACCGACAGGGCTTTGGCCCTTGCCCGCACCTGGGCAAGGGCTGGCATTCAACCTGTGGCTCCTTATCTCATGCCGGTTGAGGTAGCCAATGCCCTCTACCGTCGAGTGCTACGGGGAGAAATCTCGGTAGTGGCCGCCACTACTCTGTTGGACGGCTTACTTAATGCTGGAATAGAGCTTAGGCAGCCCCGTGGCCTTCACCGTAAAGCAATTGAGCTTGCAGCTCAATTGCGTCAGGAAGCGGCTTACGACGACCACTATCTGTCACTGGCAGACATTATGGGGTGCGAGTTGTGGACGGCGGATGAGCGATTCTATCGCGCAACCAGCCCCAGTTTTAAGTTGGTGAAATGGATAGGAGAGATTGAGGTGGGGAGGTAGCCATGCCAGATGTTGTCATAGAGAATCCCATTCTAAACCCCCCTTTTGAAGAGCCTACACGCCACTTTAAGTTTTCTGATGATGGCATCACCGACGAGATAGTCAACGAGAGGCGTATCAGCTCTTACTTCATCCCTATCCCCCCTCCTAAAAAGAGGGGCAGGCAACTGAGCTTCGAGACGGAGTGGACCCAGGACCGCATCCAAGAGAATACCTTTATCAATCAGGTTAGAAGCAGGGCTTCGATATGGCGGCGGGGTGGCTACCAGGGAGTCACAAAAGTTACGCGACGCCTCTTGGACTACTGGCGCAACTCCGAGCGCGATAAGAAGCTGTTCTTCTGCCAGATTGAGGCCCTGGAAACCGCTATCTACATCACAGAGGTAGCCAAGAGATACGGAGACGCCTGGATAGAGAACCACCTGCGCCAGGCCAACGCTGAGGCTAATCCGGAGCTCTATCGTATTGCCTTCAAGATGGCCACCGGTAGCGGCAAGACAGTGGTCATGGCCATGCTCATCGCCTGGCATGCCTTGAACAAGATGGCGAACCCTCAGGATGCCCGCTTTTCGGACTCATTTCTGATCGTGACACCCGGCATAACCATCAGAGATCGGCTGCGTGTCCTGCTCCCCAATGACCCTGATAACTACTATCGCCTGCGAGATGTCATCCCGCCGGAGAATATACAGCAGCTTGGTAAGGCAAAGATCATCATCACCAATTTCCACGCCTTCCTGCTGAGGGAGCGCTTCGAGGGGGCCCGGCTCACCAAGGCCCTGGCCATATCCGGAGAAGAGGCTGGAGGCTTTAAGGAGACTCCCGATGAGATGGTGCGCCGTGTCTGCCGAGAGCTGGGCAACAAGCGAAACATCCTGGTTATCAATGACGAGGCCCACCATTGCTACCGCCGCCGTGTTGGTGGTGAAGAGCTCAGGCTAACGGGAGACGAGCGCAGGGAGGCTGAGAAGCGGGACGAGGAGGCTCGAGTCTGGATATCGGGCCTGGAGGCAGTGAAGGCAAAGCTCGGGGTTAAAGTGGTCTATGACCTGTCGGCAACGCCATTTTTCCTGCGAGGCTCCGGCTATCCAGAGGGGACTCTGTTCCCCTGGGTGATATCCGACTTCTCGCTGATTGACGCCATTGAGTCCGGCATCGTGAAGGTGCCCAGGGTGCCCGTCTCCGACAACCAGGTGCGGCAAGACCTGCCAACCTATCGCAACCTGTGGATGAGCATTCGGGACGCCCTCCCCAAGAAGGGCCGGGGCACCGAGGCCGTACAAGGTGAACCCAAGCTTCCAGCCGAGTTGCAGGGAGCCCTTCACAGCCTTTACAGCAACTACGAAAAATATTACCGGCAGTGGGAGTCTCACCGACAGGGGACTCCTCCGGTCTTCATCATCGTCTGCAACAATACCAATGTCTCCAAGCTGGTCTACGACTATATCGCCGGCTGGGATAAACCCTTAGACGGCACCAGGATAGTGGTTCCGGGCGCCCTCCCTGTATTCGACAACGAAGAGAATGGCAGGTGGCGAGCCCGCCCCAACACCCTCCTGATTGACAGCGAGCAGTTGGAGAGCGGCGAGGGGATGAGCCCTGAGTTCAAGAAGATAGCCGCTGCTGAGATAGAAGAGTTCAAGGCCGAGTATCGGGCCAGGTTCCCCGGCCGCGACCCAGAGCAGCTAACCGACGAGGACATGCTGCGAGAAGTGATGAACACAGTCGGCAAGCCAGGCAAGCTGGGTGAAAACATCAAGTGCGTGGTCAGCGTCTCCATGCTCTCAGAAGGATGGGACGCCAACACGGTCACCCATATCCTTGGGGTGAGGGCTTTCGGCACCCAGCTCCTCTGTGAGCAGGTGGTCGGGCGTGGCCTTCGCCGCACCAGCTATGCGCCTAACGACTACGGCGCGTTTGAACCTCAGTACGCTGAGGTCTATGGCGTGCCTTTCTCCTTCATTCCCTGCTCGGGTTCGGCTACCGACCCCAGGCCGGGTGCTATGCCAACCCGGATCCGTGCTCTGCCCGAGCGCATAGCCCTGGAGGTCACCTTCCCCCGCCTGGTGGGATACCGCTATGACTTCGCCGGTGAAAGGCTAAGTGCTGCCTTCTCCGACGACTCCAAGATAGTCCTCTCCACCGCCGATATTCCCACCAGGACAGAGAATGCTCCCATCGTTGGCGAGATGAGCATCCACACGCTGGACGACCTGCGCAGGCGGCGGACTCAGGAGGTTGCCTTCCTCCTGGCCAAGCTGGTGCTGGAGAAATACTTCCGGGATGACCAGGGCAATCTCAAGCCCTGGCTTTTCCCCCAGGTGCTGGGCATCACCAGAGAGTGGCTTGAAATGTGCGTGGTCTGTAAGGACGGCACCTTCCCCCAGCTTCTGTTGCTCCATGAGAGGGCACACGATGCCGCCGACCGAATCTACCGGGCCATCGTCCATTCTACAGAGGGTACCAGGGCGCTCAAACCCATTCTGCGGCCCTACGATACCCTTGGCTCCACCCGCTACGTTGACTTTGACACCACCAAACCCGTCTACGTCACCCGGCCGGACAGGTGCCATGTGAGCCATGTGGTGGCGGACACCGGGTCGTGGGAGCAGAAGATGGCCCAGGCCCTGGAGGAGATGGAGGAGGTGGTTAGCTACGTGAAGAACCAGGGACTGGGCTTCAGGATTCCCTATATCCTCAATGGGGAGGAGAAGAACTACGAGCCTGACTTCCTTGTCCGCCTCCGAGACCCCCAGGGCGAAGTGCTCACCCTGGTCATTGAGGTGACTGGTGAACGTAAAAAGGATAAGGAGGCCAAGGTAGACACCGCCAGAACCCTGTGGGTGCCGGCGGTCAACAACCACGGTGGCTTTGGGCGGTGGGCCTTCCTGGAGATTCAAGACCCCTGGGATGCCCAAAACCTGATCCGTGCTTTCCTGAAAGCCAACGATGCCAGTCGCACCAGGGCACGATGAACGATGAACCGCAGAGCGCTGCTCAGACGCTTGACCCAGGGAGCATTACAGAACGTGGCATTTGCTGATATGAGGAACCTGGTTGAGGGCTTCGGATTTCGCCTGGTGCGCGTGTCAGGCAGTCACTACATCTTCGCTCATCCCGACATTGCCCAGCTGGTCAACCTCCAGTCCGTTAGGGGTGAAGCCAAGCCCTACCAGATTCGGCAGTTCCTGCGACTGGTGGAGCGGTATAATCTAAAGTTGGAGGATGAGTAATGGGCGACTACCACATCAATATTTTCTACAGTGAAGAGGATGGCGGCTACATCGCTGACCTCCCGGACCTGGAGTCCTGCTCTGCCTTCGGGGAGACCCCTGAGCAGGCTCTGGCGGAGCTGGAGCGGGCCAAGGTGGCCTGGCTGGAAGCGGCACGCCAGACGGGAAAGCCTATCCCTCCACCACGCTACCGTCCGGTCATCTACCAGGCGTCTCATTAGACATATCTACCATCCTCAGGTGGCAAATCGACCCTTTTGGAGGTGGCTTAGGGATGGCACGCAAGAGAAGAGCAACCAGCCAAGACAAAATGGTTGAATATGTAGCCCATCACAAGGATAAGCGCCTCAACATCCCCACAGCGGAGCTGGCCGACTTTGCGGTGAAGGAAGAGCGGGCGCCATACATCCTGCGCTACCCCAGGAAGCCCGAGCTTGACCCCCAGTTGGTCTGGAAGGGCAAGGACGAGCAGGACGGGCACGACCTGGAGGTGCCCGCTGTCCCCGTCTACATCCAGGAGCACATCCACCCTAGGGCCATCATTGAAGACCTGCGCCGGGAGCAGGCTGAGGGCAAGCCCCGCCAGGTCAGCCTCTTTGAGGACTTCGACGGCATAGAATTCTCCGAGCGCATAGACTTCTACCGCCATTCCCAGGGGTGGAGCAACCGCATGATCCTGGGGGACTCCTTACTGGTGATGGCCTCCCTGGCCGAGAAGGAGGGCCTCAAGGGGCAGGTGCAGATGGTCTACCTGGACCCGCCCTACGGCATCAAGTTCGGCTCCAACTGGCAGGTCTCCACCCGGAAGCGGGATGTGCGGGACGGCAGGGCCGAGGACGCCACCCGGGAGCCGGAGCAAATAAGGGCCTTCCGCGACACCTGGAAGCTGGGCATCCACTCCTACCTGGCCTACTGGCGGGACCGCTTGGTGGTGGCAAGAGACCTGCTGACGGATACCGGCTCCATCTTCGTCCAGATTGGGGACGAGAATGTGCATCTGGTGCGATGCGTGATGGATGAAGTGTTTGGGAGTGAGAATTTTGTAAGTCAAATATCCTTTAGGACCACGGGAGGAAGAGGTGCTATTTATATTGATAACGTAACGAACTTTCTACTTTGGTATGGGAAGGATTCCTCTCACCTTAAGTACAGACGCCTTCACCTTCCTAGAACTTCCTCTAATGGGACAGAATACGACTGGGTCATGCTACCAAACGGCACCTCAGTACAATTAACCAGAGAACAGCTAGACGGCGACGAGGCAATTCCTGACGGCAAACGATTTGGCTTGACAGACTTAACGTCCCAAGGTGAAAGTCAAAAAGGTTCCTACGTCTTTAGGTTTGACGGTAAGGACTTTGTTCCGCGACCCGGTAGACACTGGTCTACCACTATTGAGGGACTGAATAATCTGGTCAAAACGGGCCGAATACAGAGGAAGGGTGAGAACGTCTTCTATCGTAGGTTTGCAGACGATTACCCAATCCGCTCCTTGGATAGCGCATGGGATGATACAGCAATGGGCGGCTTCCTGCGGCGAGAAGAAAAGATATTTGTGGTTCAGACTCCAACAAGGGTAATTAGTCGTTGCCTCCTCATGACCACTGACCCTGGCGACCTGGTGCTGGACCCCACCTGTGTGCGGAAGGGCACGCGGGTTCTGGCCCCCCTTAATCCCCCCGTCAACGGGGGGAACGAAAGAGCTCCCTCCCCGTTGACGGGGAGGGCCGGGGTGGGGCCTCCCTCCCCAAGTTTGGGGAAGGCCGGGGCAGCGTCTCCCTCTCTGATGTCGGGGAGGGTTGGGGTGGGGCCTCCATCCCCGTCGACGGGGAGGGTTGGGGTGGGGTTCTTCCCCATCGAATCCCTCAAACCCGGCGACTTCGTCCTAGGCCACGGCGGCGAGCCTCATCGAGTTCTCCGTATCATTCGCAGATCCTACAAAGGGATAATGGTCGGCATCCAGCACGATGCCTGTCCGCAAACCTTGTGGGTCACCGCTGATCATCGGGTCCTGTGTCGCCGGCGACCCCTGACCTACGGCGCCGAGCGGTCGTGGCGTCACGTGCCGATAGTCCACTTTCAGCATGCTCGAGCGTTGCGCAAGGGGATGACCCCTCCTGAGAGGCGCCTCTGGAGCGCCTTGCGCGGCGAACAACTGGGCGCGAAGTTTCGGAGACAACATCCTATCGGCCTCTATATCGCCGACTTCTATTCGTGGGAGGCCGGACTGGTGATGGAAGTAGACGGAGATACTCATTTCAATTCGGAAGCCAGCGCCTACGATCGGGAGCGGGATGCCTATCTCAAAGCGCATGGCTTAGATATTCTGCGGTTCACCAATGACGAAGTTCTACACCAATTGGAGGGAGTGGTCACCACTATCCGCGGGGCTCTCCAGGCGGCGCAACCTTCCGAGGATCATTACAGGCAGTGGCGGCGTGCGGACTCGTTGCAAGTGGGCGATGTCGTGTACTTTGGTCCCGATAGCCGTCCCGTTGAGATTACCAACTTGGCGTATGAGCAGACGGAAGAAGAGGTCTACGATCTCGAAGTGGAGGACGCTCACTCATTCATCACCGAAGTGTGTGCGGTGCACAATTGTGGCAGCGGCACCACGGCCTATGTGGCCGAGCAGTGGGGGCGCAGGTGGATTACCATCGACACCAGCCGGGTGGCCATCGCCCTGGCCCGCACCCGCCTGATGTCCGCCCGCTTCCCCTACTACATCCTGGCGGATACCCCTGAGGGTATCCGTAGGCAGGTGGAGCTGGCGGACCAGCCTCCGCCCTCGCCACTGCCTCCTACCGAGGGGGACATCAAGAAAGGCTTCGTCTACCGGCGGGTGCCCCACGTCACCCTTAAGTCCATTGCCAACAACCCAGACATCAAGGAGGGCATGACCCGAGCGGAGATTGACGCCGCCATCGCCCGGCACGCGGAAAGCGAGACCCTCTACGACCAGCCCTACGAGGAGAACAAGGTGGTTCGGGTAACCGGCCCCTTCACCGTAGAAAGCCTCTCCCCCCACCGGGTCCTCTCCGCTGAGCAGGCAGTGCCCAAAACCCAGGAAGCTGCGGCTAAAAGTGCCGGCCCGGGCCAGTTTGAGACCATGGTCCTGGAGAACCTGAAGAAGGCGGGCGTCCAGCAGTATGAGAAGCAGGAGCGCATCAAGTTTGACCGCCTGGAGCCCTACGCCGGGCTATACATCCACGGCGAAGGCGAATACGAGGGGAATGGCCAGGCGAAGCGAGTCGCCGTGTGCATTGGCCCGGAGCATGGCACGGTGGGGGCGGAGCTGGTAAAGGAGGCGGCCAAGGAAGCGGTCCGAGGGATTGGCTTTGACCTGCTCATCGTCTGCGGCTTTGCCTTCGACCCCCATGTGAATGAAGAGGCGAAGAGGTATGGGAAGCTGAAGGTGCTGAGCGCCAAGATTAACCCTGACCTCCAGATGGGCGATGAGTTCCTGAAAAGGACCGGGGTGGGGAACCTGTTCATGGTCTTCGGCGAGCCGGACATCGAGGTCAAGAAGCAGAAAGACGGCAAGCTGACGGTGGAGATCAAGGGCCTGGACGTGTATGACCCCACCACCGGGCAGGTGCGTGGTCACTCTACCGATGACATCGCCTGCTGGTTCATCGACACCGATTACAATGACGAGGCGTTCTTTGTGCGTCAGGCCTACTTCTGCGGTGATGATGAACCCTACGACAAGCTCAAGCGGGCCCTCAAGGCTGAGATAGACGAGGTTGCCTGGGCCTCACTCTACTCCACTGTCAGCCGGCCGTTCGACCCACCGAAGACCGGGAAGATCGCTGTCAAGGTCATCAATCACTACGGGGATGAAGTGCTGAAGGTGTATCAAGTATCGCAGTGACCAGGGTAGCTATGAATAGCATGAGACAGATAACGAAAAGAGAGCAGTCCAGACCGGTGGTCTTAGACTTGTTCTGCGGTGCAGGCGGCATGAGTCTGGGGTTCCATATGGCTGGCTATGAAATCGGCCTTGGTGTTGACGTTGACCCTCCAGCTTGCCAGACGCACGCACATAACTTCAAAGGCTGGAGTGCACAGGCTGATATAGCGAAAATCACTGATCCGCAGTCCTTTATTCAACAACACGGACTCGAGAGCGTAGACGTGATCGTCGGTGGGCCTCTCTGTCAAGGGTTTAGCCGCGTGGGACATGGCAAACTGCGTCTGTATAATGACCCCCACTATGTCCATGATCCATGCAACCAATTGGCGCAACCAGGAAATTCGACTACAGCCATTGTTCGGCAACCGCCTTGAACCGCAAGGGATCGGGTATTTTTACAGTCCGTTCAATATTCCGTAGGAGCTATTGCTGTAAATCGAGTAAAAGGCATCATTTGGCAACCAAAACGCAAGGTAGTGTGCCGCGTCCCACGGAAGCTCACTCAGACACTGTCAGCACTAAGCTCGGCGTCACTATGCGAAGATAAAGAGGCGGCCACATAAACTGCCGTAGAGAGGCTGCTCTAAGAGCTGAATTGGTGTTGAACTACATGCTTGCTTTTCCTAAACTAAACAAAAGGTGAAGAGGGTGCGCAAAAGATTACGGTTGGGAGCACAAGATAGATGATGGCTACCGCGAGATTGGATGTTGGACTTTATCTGAACTTGTTTCGTGTCCAAGTGCCTACTGACCCAATGCTATTCCTTGGGGCGGATCGCGGCTTATATCCTGACCTTCGCCCTTTGCGTAACGGGCTAGCACAATGTGGGAAGAGAGTTTGGGTCTACGCTGAAGGCGACGAGGTTTACGGCTATGGCGAAGATTGTGACTTACTTCGATCAAAAGGTTTTAGTGAAACGAATGTCACACTTCCAGATAGGCCACGCCTCACCTCCCGGATGATTCTCGAAGGTTTTATCGATCGTGTCAAGCAGGAGCGCTATACGCCGCTTGAGCGAAAAGGACGCTGCGAAGTGTTTAACTGGACAGAATATCAGTCGACTAGTGATGGCAATGTCCGCCTCTACCGAGGTTTTGACCTCCGTAGTCTCTTCCTGAAGAATCGTGAAACAGACGAACTTGCCTTTGGCCTAATAGTTGACGTGACTTACACTCTTCAAGACCAGTCGAACAAACCCTTGAACGCCCATGACATTAGGGAACGCTTCGGAAGTAAAACATTTTCGGAAGTTCGGCAAATCCAAGGAGACCTTTTACCAACTGGGAGAATCAATACAGAAGTGGCACGCCAACGATTACTTGACCATATCCTCCCATTCGTTCGCCGCTTCCCTGACTTCCGACTTCATTGCGACATAACGGTTTCGCTCCATCACGAACCGACCCGTATTATCTTGGGAGGGGAGGGCAGATGAATCTTTACGGCGAGGTCTTTCCCCAAGCCCAACTCCGTTTTAATTATTCCTCCACCTATGCTGTTGCTTTGAATCCCAGACAAGGGTTAAAACAATTCGGCCCCTACGACTCAAATTTGTTTAGGAAGACTCATATTCGCTGTGGGATCATTTATCCTGCTACGATGCAGGATGTTAAGACGCGGCTAGTTGAGGGCCTTACAAAAGGTGAAGGCGGTTTTGTTGGCTTCCATGGACTTTTCCGGGTTCCGCTTTCTTTCGAGGGAGAGCGATCCATAAGTTTGGAGAATGCCCAAGAAATAAGCCAGGCATCAACCGGCCTGAGCACTCAGGATTTAGACCTAATCTTCGTTCTGACATCCAGGCGTAACAGTCCCTTGTATCAGGCATGCAAGGGTGAACTTCTTGGCAATGGTGTCCCGAATCAGGTGGTAATTGGCGAGAAACTGGGGGATCCAAATCAGCGCCCCTGGGTTTTGGAAAATGTTGCACTAGCAATTTATGCGAAGGTGGGCGGGACTCCGTGGGTCGTTGCTAATCCAATGAAGCGACAACAACTTGTTCTGGGCGTTAGTCGCGTTCAGGATATTAACAGAAGATTTCTCGTGGGCTTTGTTACTCTCTTCACTCAGGATGGCGATTTTCTCCTTATGCACTCCAAGGCCCCGGTCTTCGGATGGGAAGAGTATGTTGAGGGCTTAACGAGGCTGATCTCCGAGGCACTGGAAGAATATCGCAAATTAAGGGACGTGCCGGATTCCATTGTAGTCCATCTTCACAAGCGTCCAGGTTATAGAGAGCTGGAAGCGATCCAGGGAGCGCTTGATGGCCTCCAAGAACAAATCCCTTACGCACTACTGCATCTGAATGAGTATTCCAGCTTCCGACTTTTCGACACCAGTCATCTGACTTATATACCCGTCTCAAGCTTGAAAGTGGATCTGGGCTACCATCAAGCCCTGTTGCTTCTGGATGGGCGGGTGGGAAATCAGAGGCGTAAAGTGGGTGTGCCGCGGGTGCTGGACATAGCTATGGACAAGAGGTCTACCCTGGCCGTGGAGGAGTTTCCAAACCTAGTAAGACAGATTCATGACTTTGCCCGTGTGAACTGGCGAGGTTTTAATGCTGCTGCCATACCTGTGACAGTAAATTACGCTCGCCTCATTGCACGGCTAGTTCTGGAGGTCGGCACCGATCATTGGAACCAAATCATTGCTGCAGGCAAGTTGAGGGAGAAGGCATGGTTCCTGTGATGCTCAACTTTTATTCCTATAAAGAGAAACTAAAGCAGGCGATTGTTCGGCGGAAAGCGGCACTCGACGGCCTAACTCATCCCCTCGATTGGGCCTGGCTGACGTATGCTCTCAGCCAAGATGGAATAGCAAATAACCCGCTGTTCAGCGAATCTCTTGCTGGATTACTCAGCTGGGCATTCTCCGAATCGGCGTGGTCGCAAGAACGTAACCTCGCAGCCTTGGGTCTTTGTGCTCATCTTATGGGTAACGATAACCGTCGTTATGCGCTGATAGACAAAATCCTTAGCAAACTGGATAGTCTTTTGGTAAAAGAAGTTGGAAAATTCTCCCTCCTGAACGACCCGGAGCAGGTGTTTTGCGTTATCCTCGGTGTCAAGGTCCGGCGGCTAAGTGGCTCTCAGTGTGACACGCTGCGGCGTATTAGCAGCCAAAATAGCTCAACAGGAAGACCTATGCGCCGAGTGCTTTATACCGCTGCTCTTGTGGAACTGGACAAACCTCCCACTAGATGGCCTGTCCTTGGTGAACAAGAGGCTACTCCCGAAGACGTCATCGGCATGGTGTGGCTGTACGAACGCTATAAAGAAAAATGGAATCAAGACAACGTGCCACTATGGAAGACCTTCGAAAACGTTAAGGATAGCTTTACGATCGAAAGTCCAGCTACCGAAGACGAAAACTTGGTGTCCATCACTAATCTGGCAGTTGGCATGCTTTACGAAGCAGTCGCAAGACAAACCCAAAAGCCAGATGTGGACATGCTATTCGACACCTATCCTCTTCATGCACGGGTGCGAGAAATCGCTGAGCATGACTTCAAGAATAAGTCCTACGTTGCCGCGGTTGAGCAGGCTACAAAAGTTCTTAATGAATTGATTCAACAAAAGACGGAGATTCGTAACAAGAGTGAAGCTGAACTTGTACAGGCAACTATGAAACTTGTAGGTCAGCCGGCGAAATTGAAAATCAAGTTCAATGACTACCTTCAAGAAGAGTCCGGCAAGAATGAACAAGCAGGCTTAGCTCTGATAGCAGAAGGAGTTTTCAAAGCGTTTCGCAACCCAAAAGGTCACAAGCCAAAGGATCATCCTCTAATTGAACTGGATGGCTACGAAGCCCTTGACCAGATGGTCACGATAAGCTTGCTCATGAAGAGGATCGAAGAAGCAAAATCGCCTGAAGAGAGGGGTAGCGGGCATCTACCATGACTTGCTAGGCATCATCGAGGCACGGGTGAAGCCAGATCGGGAAGAGGTGGAACTGCTGAAGTCATTCTTTACCGTGCTACACACTGCGGGCGGACATGCTGGAACGTCCAATGAAGACGATTGCCATCGCTGCTGCCTCATGGCAGTAACCCGGCCAATGTTATCTCGACAGACTGGCCGCCAGGAACTGATAGGAAGGAGGGAATCCAATAACACATCCGCACCTGAAGCTAGCCGCAGGAAAGAAAATGACAATAGCGGGGAGCTAGACCTATGTCCATAAACGTGGAGCAACTGATCGAGCAGGGCGAAGGCCATTATATCGAATTCAAGGAAAGTCTCAGTGCAGAGAACGAAGCTATAGAAACGCTCTGCGCGTTTGCCAACGCCGAGGGTGGAACCGTGCTGGTAGGGGTGTCAGACGCTGGACTGGTAGTGGGGGCTAGTCTGGGAACGAACACCTTGGAGAACTTTGCCAACAAGCTACACAGATCTACAGAGCCGCCCTTATATGTGAGCCTGACTTCTCACCAAGTAGATGCGAAAACAGTCGTGGCCATATCAGTGAAGGCCCCAAGGCAAGGCGAGCTCTTCTATGCGTTCGGGAAGCCCCTAATCCGAGTCGGCAAGACCAATCAGGTCATGAGTCCCCAAGAGCAGAGGGAACGATTATTGGCCGGGCAAAAGGATTGGTCAGAGGAGCGGAACTGTCCCCGCTTCGAATTGTTTAGCCGAAGCTTGACTCGAACAGAGGACAAGTTCCAGCCAAACTGGAATCTGCAACAGGTCGCCGGTGACTACGTCCCCACGATCGAGTGGAGATTCCGTGGTGTACGATTCAGGCCACCTATGGAGTGGCGCCAGGTGAGTGGAGCCCAGCTCAAGAACTTCACCTGTTCTGCCACCTTCGACCTCTCACAGCCCCCTGGTCGGGACGATCTAGTGCCGGAGGGCCAGATCGGGTTCGAGATACGCTTCCATTGGCGTGGCCGTCTTCGACACGAGATTCATAGATTTTCTTTGAGCCGGGCAGATCGCCCAACCAAAGCCTTATGGGACGTTGGCGAGGAGATACTGCCGCCCCTGTACCAAGACGAGTGACAGGGCGAAAGTCTTTTCAAATCAAAAGTTTTACCTTTCGTCCACCATGGTGAGCCGTGCAGGATTCGAACCTGCGACACCCTGATTAAAAGTCAGGTGCTCTGCCGCTGAGCTAACGGCCCCTGGGAATCGAGGTATCATTCTAAACATAACCCCAGCGTCGCTAGCCGTATTATAGGCGAAATAGCCCTCCGCCGTCAAATTGGACAGAGGGAGAGTATCGGATAACGTCCCCCAAACCCCCACAGCGGATCCAAGGTAGTCCTTCCTGTGGAAGGACGGGCTTTTTTATGCTCTGGGGGGCACATCCCCAGACCCCTGCCAAAGGGGCGGACACCCCCTCGTTCTTCGCTACTCTCAGCCACCGCTGTTGCCGCCGCCAGGAGGTTCGATTATAATAGCCACACAATACATCGATTGGTGGAGGGAGCAACAGCTGTGTACGAGCGCGTCGTTGTTACCGGAATGGGCGCCATCACGCCGCTTGGCCTGGACGTTGATTCAACCTGGCAATCCTTAATCGCTGGTCACTCAGGGGTCGATTACATCACTTACTTTGACCCCAGCGCCTTCGAGACTAAGATCGCCGCTGAGGTGAAGGGCTTCGATCCAGGCCAATATATTCCCTACAAAGAGGCACGCCGCATGGATCGCTTCACTCAATTGGCCATCGCCGCAACCAGTCAAGCCCTGGAACAGTCCAAACTGAAGATCAACGCAAGCAACGCCGCCGATGTTGGGGTGATTGTCGGCTCGGGCGTCGGCGGCATGGCCACACTCTCCTCCCAATACAAGGTCCTTCTGGAGCAGGGACCGAGTAGACTTAGCCCATTTTTAAGCACGATGTTCATCAATGATATCGCCGCGGGACAAATAGCCATCACCTTTGGAATGCAAGGGCCAAATTTCTGTACCGTTTCGGCCTGTGCCAGTGGGGCTCACGCCATCGGCGAGGCCTATGAGACCATTCGGCGTGGGGATGCCCAGGCGATGGTCGCTGGAGGAACAGACGCCGCTATCGTGCCCATCGCCATCGGCGCCTTCAATACGATGCGCGCTATCTCTACACGTAACGCTGAGCCGCAACGGGCCAGCCGTCCCTTCGATGCTCAACGTGATGGGTTTGTGTTGGGAGAAGGAGCGGCAGTGCTCATCCTGGAGAACTCCGCTCACGCTGAGCAACGAGGAGCAGAGATATTGGGGGAGATCAGCGGTTATGCTGCTACGGCCGATGCCAGCCACGTCACGGCGCCAGTAGCAGGTGGCGCCGGCGCAGCTCTGGCTATGCAACGGGCCCTGCAAAAAGCTAATATTGCTCCTGAGGAAGTGGATTACATCAATGCCCACGGAACAGCTACACCGCTTAACGATAAGGCGGAAACAGAGGCGATTAAGACGGTCTTTGGCGCCTATGCTTATAAACTGCCTATCAGTTCAACGAAATCAATGACGGGGCATCTGTTGGGAGGAGCCGGCTCTCTGGAAGCACTGATCAGCCTGCTGGTCATCAGAAACGGCATCATTCCCCCCACGATCAACCTGGATTACCCTGACCCAGACTGTGATCTCGATTACGTCCCACACGTCGCCCGTCGCGCTAAGGTAGGGGTGGCACTCTCTAACTCCCTGGGCTTTGGGGGACATAATGCGACGCTCATCCTCAAGGCTTGGGGATAACCCAATGGGGGAGATGATCTCGTCTAAGATGTCTACAGCGAAGGTTAAATGCCTGCCCCGATCTCAGCAGTCCCTGCAAAAAGTCATTGGTATAACCTTCACAAATAAACGGCTGTTGCAGCAGGCGCTTATCCATCCCTCATATCTAAATGAGAACCCAAATTTCGACCTGCTCTCCAACGAGCGCCTGGAATTTCTGGGTGACGCCGTGCTGGGAACAGTGACGGCTGAATATCTATACCGAAAGTACCCTCACTACTCTGAGGGGGAATTGACTACCTTGCGCTCCGCCCTCGTCTGCACCGAGACGCTATCCCGTATCGCTGCTCGTTTCTCCTTGGGGGATTACCTCTATATGGGTCGCGGTGAGGAGTCCACAGGAGGGCGCCAACGACCAACCATCCTGGCGGCGTCCTTCGAGGCCGTATTAGGGGCCGCCTTCCTTGACCAGGGGCTATCTGTTGTCCAATCCCTTCTCCTACCCCTCCTTGAGAAGGAGCTAAATCGTATCCTCGAACAGGAGCTGATTAAAGATTACAAGTCACGTTTACAAGAGCTGGCCCAGGCAGAGCGAGGACTTACCCCAACCTACCAGACCATCGCCGCCATAGGGCCGGATCACGACAAGACCTTCACAGTTCAGGTGTTATTGAACGGCGCACCCCTGGCCCAGGGCCAGGGCAAGAGTAAACAGGAGGCAGAACAGAATGCGGCGCGTCAAGCCCTCATCGCCTGGAAGATATGTACCTGAAACGTTTAGAACTGCAAGGCTTTAAGACCTTCGCTTCCCCTACCGTTTTTGAATTCGGTCGCGGCATCACGGCCATCGTTGGCCCCAATGGCAGCGGGAAGAGCAACATTGCCGACGCCATCCGCTGGGCGCTGGGAGAGCAGAACCTCAAGGCTATTCGCAGTAAACGCAGTGAAGACGTTATCTTTGCCGGCAGCCCCAAGCGTGCCCCTCTCGGTATGGCCGAGGTATCGCTGACGTTGGATAATAGCGCTGGACTGCTCCCTCTACCATATGTGGAAGTGACCATCACCCGGCGGGCCTACCGCTCAGGCGAGAATGAGTACCTTATCAATAACCAGCGTGTTCGCTGGCGTGATGTCAACGAGCTCCTGCTCAAGGGAAATCTGAGACCGAATAGCTGTACCGTTGTAGGACAGGGGCTCATCGACGCCGCCCTCAGCCTGAGACCGGAGGAGCGGCGCGCCCTTTTAGAAGAGGTGGCTGACATCAGGCGCTATCAGCACGACCTGGCCGATGCCCGCGAGAAGCTACAGCTGACCGAACAGAATAGCAATCGCTTGAGTGACATCATCGGCGAAATCTTGCCTCGCCTGCGATCGCTGCAAAAAGAGGCCAGCCAGGCCCGGGAATATGAAGCGCTGGCGAAGGAATTGAATGGATTGTTACAGACCTATTACGGGCAAATATGGAATGATACTAAGATAGCTCTCAGGGAAATAGAGGGTCGTGCACAGGATTTGCAGGAGCTATTGGCCAAAAATTTGGCTGAGCAAGAAGACTTAGAGGAACGGCTTGCCCAACAGCAAAGGTTGATTATGGGGAAGCGAGGGCTCCTTACGGAATGGGGGCGTAAAAGCGAAGGGCTGCACAAGCAACTAGGAGAGTGGCAGCAGCACTTAACCCTGGCCAAGGAGCGTCAGTCTGCTTTGGGACAGCAGAGGGATGATCTTGAGGAGGAGATCGAAACCCTGCAAGCGGCCATCTCTACAGAGACGGAATCTATCTTGTCCCTCCAAGAAAAACTTAGGGCGATGGAGACAGAGGGGCAGTCGGACAATCTCCTGTTTGTAGAGATAGAAGGGGATTTGTGCAGCCTTGAAAAAATGTTCCAACCACTGACTGAAGAACTGACCAGCAAGCAGAAGATGCACTCGCAGCTGACGGCTCAGATCGCTGAGCTGGGTAATCGCCTATCCCAGCTGGGCGAACGACGGGAAGTGCTATTAAGGGCTCTCGACGAGCACCAGGCGGCACGACAAAGGGATCAGCTGCTGGCAGCGGAGATCGAAGGCAAATTGAGCGCCCTCAGGCATGCAGCGGCCCAGTTAGGGGAAAAAATGAAGACGATCAAGGAAAAGAAGGCTCATTTGCAGACCCTGGTCGCTGAGGCGAGGACGAGGCGAGAGAGCACATATGCCGCTCTTAAGGAAAGAGAGAAAGAGCGGTGGCAGCTGCAGACACGTCTGGAGATCCTTAGCGATTGGCGCAAGGGCTATGGAGGGTATTTCTCTGGAGTAAAGGCGATACTCCAGGCAGCGAAAAGGGGGGAAGGGAAAGGACGCCTCTCGGGAATCATTGATATCGTGGGCAACCTTATTGACGTGCCTGACCATCTGGAAACGGCCATCGAAGTGGCTCTCGGCTCTCATGCCCAGGATATCGTCGTTGAGCGGTGGCAAGATGCGGAAAGAGGCATCGAATATCTCAAGCGAAATGCCGCCGGAAGGGCTACATTTCTGCCCCTGGATACCTTGAGGACCGTTGGCTTGTCGTCCTTTTCCCACCCCGGCATCATCGGGGTGGCCTCAAGTCTGGTCAACTGTGATACGCGCTATAGGGCTGCGATTGGTTATCTTTTGGGCCATACCATAATCGTCTCAGACCTGGCCGCAGCTCGACGCCTCCTGAAATCGTGTCCCCTCGGTTGGCAGATGGTTACCCTTGGTGGAGAAGTTGTGCGCCCAAGTGGGGCAATTACTGGTGGTCAGGCCCAAGAACGAGGCGGCATTATAAGACGTGAACGCGAGAGGCGTGATCTCGCCTCAGCCATCGCCCGGTTGACCGCCCAAATCGAGGCCGCTGCCCTTTCCCTACAAGAGGAGCAGTTCCAGGAGAGGCAGCTGGCCGATGATCTCGCCTCACTGGAAAAACAGGAGCAGGAGCTCGCTTCGTCCATCAATTCTAATAATGAGGCGCAGGGCCAAATAGAAGGCGATGCTATCCGTCTCAGGCACAGTCTGGATTGGTCGCAGTCCCTTGCACAGCAGATAAGCACCGAGCTGACCGTGCTGGATGACAAAGAGAAGACCACCCGTGAGCAGCTGCGCGAGGCTGAAGTGGGGCAGGTTGCCTTCCACAACCCCCTCGAAGAGTTACGGCATAGCATAGAAGAGCTCGAAGAGAAAAAGAGGGGCTTAGCGGATCATCTGACCCAGCTCAAGATGGCCCGTGCCTTCCAGGAGCGGGAGGCGCAGGGACAGGCTGATCTCTTACATGCTCATGAGGCTGTCCTCTCCCGCTTGGAATCCCAGCTGAAGGCCAAGAAGATCCGCCTTGAGGAGGCGGAACAATTGCTGGCAACCATCGAGACGGAGAGCGCAACCGTGATAACCCGGAGGGAAACGATTTCGAGGGAGATAGCCCTGTTGGATGCTTCCATGCAGCGGGCTGGAGAGGAGCTGAATACCCTGGAGGTGGAGCAGGCAGCACTACAAGAAAAGAAGGCGGCCTTGCATTCTCAGCAGATGAGTCTAAGGATGCAACAGGAGCAGACCACAATTAAAAAAGAGCGCTGCTGTGAACGGTTGATCGGTTTGCGTCGGCAGATGGCCATCGAATTGAATATCCCTGAAGACCTCTCTGATGATGAGTTAGCCGAATGGCTGAAGGCCGTCTCGGTGGTAGCAGAGAACGACCGGGTGGAGAAGGATGAGGAGGCTGTGAAACGCCGCCTAGAATATGTGCGCAATAGTTTACGGGCGATGGGTCCTCCTAATCCAAGGGCCGTTGAGGAGTATGAGGAGGTCCAAAATCGCTATACGTTCTTGAGTGGTCAGCTGGAGGATTTACAACAGGCGGTCAAATCCTTGCGCCAAGTCACGCTGGAACTGGAACGGACAATGGCCCGTCAGTTCGCCGAGTCCTTCACCACGGTCGACGCCGCCTTTCGCTCCTACTTCACGGACCTATTCGGTGGTGGCGCAGCCCGCTTGGTGCTCACTAAACCAGATGGTCCGAGGATTCAGTCTTCTGTATCGAATGATAGTTCCTGGCCCGGTGTTGATATCATCGCCAAACCTCCTGGCCGACGTCAGCAGAGCCTTGTCCTGCTGTCGGGAGGCGAACGGGCCTTAACCGGCGTGGCGCTCCTCTTTGCTCTTCTCAAGGTTCATCCCACACCAGTTTGTGTTATCGATGAGGTTGATGCGGCCCTGGATGAGGCTAACATCTTGCGCTTCTGCGAGACCTTGCGGACATTGACCGAACGCACACAATTTATCGTTGTCACCCATAATCGTGGTACAATGGAAATGGCTGATATACTCTATGGGGTCTCTAAAGACGAAGACGGCTTCTCACGCACCATCTCTGTACGCCTGGAGGATAAGGAGGAAAGGCTGAAGGAGCTCGTTTCAGTCTAAGGACACGATTATCAGGCCAGGAGTCGTAGGATGTGGAATAAGTTAAGAAAGACGGACAAGATTGAGGATGGGGTCCGCCGGACGAGGGATTCCTTCTTCGGCAGGCTATCTGGTCTTTTCAATCGGGCCCAGATCGATGAGAGCCTCTGGGATGAGATAGAAGAACTGCTAATTCAGGCCGATGTGGGCGTGCCCGCTACCACTGCTCTGATTGAGCGAGGACGACAAAGGGTCAAGCAAGAACGAATCTCTGACCCTCTCCAGGTGAAGGAGATCCTCCGTCAGGAGATGGTAGCCATATTTGGACACAGGCAGTTGTTGTCCCTGCAGCCTGATCGCTTGAATGCCATCCTTGTTGTTGGGGTGAACGGCACGGGCAAGACAACCAGCATCGCCAAGTTAGCCTACTATCTGCAAAACTCTGGCTATAAGGTCATCATCGCCGCAGCTGATACCTTTCGGGCAGCGGCCGCCGAACAGATACAGATCTGGGGAGAACGCCTTGGGGTAGCGGTGATCGCCCATCAGCCAGGCTCTGATCCAGGGGCAGTGGTGTATGACGCCTGGCAGGCAGCAGTGGCCCGCAAGCTGAATGTTTTAATCATTGACACAGCTGGCCGGCTGCACACGAAGTTAAACCTGATGGAGGAATTGAAAAAGATCAGCCGGGTGCTCAAAAGGCAGGATGAAAGTGCACCCCACGAGGTACTGCTTGTGCTCGATGCAACGACAGGACAGAACGCCCTCGCTCAGGCTCGCCATTTTACAGCCGCGGCCAGCGTAACAGGCATCGTTCTGGCTAAGCTGGATGGAACAGCCAAGGGGGGCGTGTCCTTTGCCATAGCTCAGGAACTGGGCCTACCGATTAAGTTCATCGGAGTTGGTGAAAAGCTGAGCGATCTCAGCGAATTTGAGGCCGAAACCTTTGTGGGGGCTCTAATACCCTAGCTAGGAGGGACAAAAATGGCCAAGCGCCGCGTTAAGTTTACTTTTCCTAAGGAGCTGGTGGATCAACCTCTGATTTATCAAATAGGTAGACAGTTTAGCGTGGTCACAAACATACGCCGTGCTAATGTTGTCCAGGATGAGGGCTGGGTGATCCTGGAGATGGAGGGTGATGAGGATAGCCTGGAAAAGGCCATCGAGTACGCCCGTGTCCAGGGAGTAAGGGTGGACCCGGTCGAGGGGGACATCATCGCCGGCTGACGGGGGTTCCAGGTCGAAGACTCTTCAAGGGGACGCAGCTCGAAGAGTCTTCGACCTGCGGGGCTTTTGGGAGATATTAAACGCTCTCTACATGTTGCCCCTTCTGGCTACAAGAAAGATAGCTCTTTTTGACCATAGAAACTATCCTTCTGATGGATAGACGTCCCTCTGGAGAGAATCTACCATAGGTTGCTGGCTTAAGAGCGAGGGCCGCATGGTGGAATAGTTCTCCTTCTAGCAGCTCAGCCGAACGGTTTGAGGGAGGATGTCGGGTGACCGGACAGGGGCCCTGGCCAGTTTGAAATAACAAGCAAGGAGTGTGAACTGGTGTGGCATTGAGGTTAATCTATAAGCAGGATTTGCCATCGTTCTTAGAAAGCCTTAAAGCATACGGTGAGCTCGTTGGTCCGGTGCGCAAAAATGGAGGATTCGTCTTCGCTCGCATCGACGCTATTGAAGAGATGGCGAGCGATCATCCTATCACTATTACTCCCCCTAAGAAATATTTCTTTCCCCAAACGGAAACGTTATTCCGTTTCAAGACTGGTGAAGAAGTCTCGATCGAGCCCACGTTGGAAGCCCCCCGCAGAATCATCTTTGGGATCCACCCCTGTGATATTCACGCTACCTGGCTTCTAGATCAAGCCTTTTCCGATCACGTTCCCGATACTTATTACCTGCAAAAACGGGAACGGGCGATCATCATCGGGATGGATTGTCTCCAGCCATGCGATGAGTATAGCTTCTGTCGAAGCATGGGGACCTTCACCGTTGAATCCGGATTCGATTTGCTGTTAACTGATATAAACGATGCATATGCAGTACAGACCGGCTCTATAGAAGGAGAAGGTTTATTGCTAAGGTGGGGCAAGGACAAGGAGGCCGTGTACGAGCGACGGAACAGGTTGAGGGCGGTTCAAAGGGAGAAGACTCTTCAA